>JALUUK010000137.1 GCA_027021395.1 Acidobacteriota bacterium | reverse complement strand
GGCCGTCGGAAAGGCTGCGGCGGGCAAGTCCTCGACGCCTTCGCCCACCCTGTCTTCACACTAGAGCCGGTCGATGCTCTTTTTCCGCCGGACGCGCGATGGTGCGGACGCCGGAAGCGCGCGCGGCCGCGAGGCCGTCACTCTTTCATCGCGAGTTCTCTCGTCCTTGCTCGGCCGGTTGACGAGATCGGCCGAGCGAGGCGAGCATCCGGCAGTGCTCTTGATCGGGCCGCCATCCGACAAGAGCATCGAATCCTTCACCACGATCGGCTGCCGTGTCACGGTCGAAGGAGAGGATCCGCCGACGGCCTCCATCGATCAGCCCTCGGATCACTTCTCGGCGGTTTTGGCTTTTGGAGTGGTCGATCGTCTCGAGTGCGAAAGTGCGCGGGCGCTCGCCCGTGAGTGGACGCGAGTGCTCCTACCGGGTGGTTTGCTCTACCTCGTGGCCGTCGGACCGGAAGGGAAGAGCGACCGGCGCTTTCGCTTCGAGATCCTCGGTGGCGGCGAACTGCGCATGACGCCGGACGCCAAGGCGCGAGGAGCGCTGCGGCGACGGCAAAACCGCGAGTTGGAATCGCTGCTGCGTCCGCTGATCCCCTGCGAGACCTTGCTGCGGCGGGAAGGTTGGCGGGAGATCCTCTTTCAAAAGCCATCGCCGGAGAATTGACCGCAGTCGAGCCGGCCGGGATCTGCTCGAGCGAGCGCGGCGGCAAGCGGGCTTGGTCGTGGGCGCCGCTCGGCGATTCGCTGCGGCGGCGAGCCGGCGGAAGCCGGGTGCGTTCGCCGTTGCCCGGGGCCTTCCCGCGATCTAGGTTCTTCCTCGTAGCCCCGCGACTTGGAGAGATCGCCATGCCCGTCCCCACTCGTGCCGCCACGCCCCATGTCAAGGCCCCGCCGCTGGTGCTCAGCGGCCGTCTCGAGGCCATCGGTCTCGGCGATGTGCTGCAGATCCTCTCGGCCTCCGAGCACAGCGGAGTGCTGAGCGTCGAACGCGAAGACCCGCTCGAGCGAGGCGAGATCGAACTGGCCGCGGGCCGGGTCGTTCGTGCGGAGATTTCCGGTGGCCCGGAGCCGCTCGGGACGATGCTGCTGCGCCGCGGAACCTTGGATCCCAAAGCTCTCGGCATGGCGCTGAGGCGGCAGGCCGCCTCAGCCGCGTGGAAGCCGCTCGGTACGGTGTTGATGGAAATGGGGGCCGTGCAGCCGGGCGATCTCGGCGAGGCATTGGTCGAGCAGATGGGCGCTTGCGCAAGCGAAATGTTGCGCTGGGAGCGCGGCCTCTTCAGCTTTCGGCGTCGCGATCCCCGGCGCTCACCAGCGAGCCCTTCGATGATGCGCGTGGCCCTAGATACCCAGGAAATCCTGCTCGACGCTGCGCGACGCTACGACGAGTCCACACAAAGTTAGTTCAGGACCAGCGTGGCGCGAAGATTGTTAATCGAAAGTGTCCGCATGCGAACACACCTGTCCGGCCTTCAGACCGTCACGTTTTTTCCGTGCAGCGCCTCCCTCGCCCCGCACCCCTCGTGAAGGCTTCTAAGCTCAACGTCCGGCGGACCTTGCCGTTCCGGGACGCGCTCGCGCGGGTTGCGAGCTTTTCCCGGCCCAGTGGCCGCATGAACTTTCCGAAGGTGCGCATCGAAGATATTCCTCGTCGGGACCTCGTTCCTCCCTCTCCGATCCGCGGTGAGCGGAGTCGTTGCGTGCGTGCGGGCCACGAGCGGCGCCGGGAACGGCCGGAATTCTCGGGAGCGGGAGTTAACATTCTTCGCGCCACGTTGGTCAGGGACAAAGGTCGGGGGAGCGGCCGTTTCCCCAGCTTCCTGAATCGCAAGCATTGCGAGCGCGAATGAGGTGGTAGGAGGCATCGCCTCGAGGCGGAAGCGTATCCACGAGGACCTCGCTTCGGCGAATGATGGAGCAGGTGCTTTGCGCGAAGCCCCCGTCGGCGCGCAAGGTGGAAACGAGACCCTCGGCGTAGTCGAAGAGCGTGCCCTCGCCGGCGAGCTTCGATTGTTCATCCCAGACGAGGCGCGTCGTACCTTGCCACGAGAGATGGGATTCGAGCGGGAGCGCAAAGGCTCCCGCGTCGTCGGCTCGACAATCGAAAGCATCCGGCGCGCCGTCCGCATCTCGGTCGTCCGCGAGCCGCAGCCACACCCGATCGAATGCGATCGTGGCGCCGGCGCTGTCCGGGTCGTCATGAACGAAGCGAAGTTCGAAGGCGGCGAGTTCTTCGAGCGTGTCGAGACCGAGGGCGGAGAGATCGACCATCTCGAGGCGATCGACTGCGCCCGGCAGGGGAGTGATCCCGGTATCGAGCCAATTCGCGCCCGCATCGAGGGAGAACTCCAGCGAAGCGGTGCCGGCGTAGGTGCCGGGCGTGTGGTACTCGATTTCGAGCGTCGCCGATGGAACGGCGAGGCGGGCCTTGTGCCCGAAACCGGCCAGATGCATCGTGGAGAGCGGGGCCACGCTCAGGCGCCCATCGCCGAAGACGATGGCGTCGGAGAAGGGCTCTGCGGCATCGTCGTCCTGCGCCTCCGAGATGCGTTCCCAGCCTGCGTCCTGCGATCCGAATCGAGTGGGCAGGGCGAGGCTCTCGCGCGGTGCCGGTGATGGGGCGGGATCGAGCGGCGCGCATTGGTCGAGCAGGGCGGCGAAGAGATCCCATTCGCTTTCCGGGTCGGGGGTGGGACCGGAGGCATCGAAGTCACCGGTGAACATCCAGTCGCGGCTCGAGCCCTCTTCCACCTCGAGGTGAAGATTGGGGTAGGAGGCGCGTCCCGCGCCGACGGCATGGCGAACGATGGCGACCGTACCTTGCTCGTTTCCCGCGTGGTCGTAACGAGCGACCTCGACTAGGTTCAGACCTCCGGGCAGTGGGCGCTCGTAGTGACCTTCGCCTTGATACCAGGTCTGATACCGGCCGCCGCCGATCAGAGGATCGATGATCTCGATCGGGGAGAGTTGATGCTCCGGCCAGGGCACGAGGTCCTGCATGGGGCCGATCAGGCGCCCCGGATAGAGGTCCAAGGGATAGTCGAAGGTCTCGCCTTCCCAGTCGACGAGGTCGGCGGCATAGAAGGCTCCTGCAGAGATTCCGAAGTAGCAACCTCCGCCTTCCGATACGAAGGCGCGGATGGTCTGCTCGTGGCCGAGCAACTGTTCCCAATAACCGGAGGCGTAGCCACCGGGCATCAGCAAGGTATCGAAGCGCGTGCGGGAAAGCGTCCGGCCATCGAGGATCTCGCGATCTCGAATCGCCAGCGGTAAGTGCCCGGCGTATTCCAGCGCTCGTCCGACGGCCGTCAACAGAGCCGGGTAGGCGCCGCCGTTTTCGCCGGTGCTCGTCGGACGTCGCGTGGTGTAGAGAGCAACGGGTCGTCCGCTCGGTTCCTCGGGCAGCAGCGAGGGAGGCTCGAGATCCTCTCCACCCGCGCTCCATTCGAGCAAGGCCGTAACGAGGCCCTGATCGTGTTCACCGTCGTGGGACCAAGCATCCAGATCATCCCAGATCACCCAGTCGCCGGTCGATCGCGGATCGAGATAGGGGAGGGGGCCGACGAGCACGCCGCGGCCGCCGCCG
>JALUUK010000136.1 GCA_027021395.1 Acidobacteriota bacterium | reverse complement strand
CCTCGCGACCGAATTCGTCAATATCGTCGTGGCCTTCTTCCGCGGACAGCTCTTGATCGCTTTGCTGCAGGGAATGCTCTTCGCAGCGGGATTCTCTCTCGCCGGACTGAAGTACGGACTCGTCCTGGGCTTGATGCTTGGCTTGCTGAACATCATTCCCTACTTGGGAAGCATGGTCGGCCTAGGCATCTCACTCCCATTGGCTTTTTTCCAGCCCGAAGGCGGTCTATGGACATTGCTTTGGGTCTTGGCCGTCTTTACCTTGGTGCAGATGATCGAGGGCTATTTCCTAACGCCCAAGATCATGGGAGATCGCACGGGACTTCACCCAATGGTCATCATGATCGCCATCTTCTTCTGGGGATCCGCCCTAGGGGGAATCACTGGGATGATTCTCGCCATTCCACTGACCGCCTTTCTCGTGGTGTTCTGGCGCTTGGCCCGAGAGAAATACATCGGGGAACTCGTTTAGCCCCGACGCTCCAAGCTCAAGATCCCGTGCTCTGCCCGTACTTCGCGAAATTCTGCGAATTCGGGCCGCTGCGCTACTGGCTATGCGTTGGAAGCCGGAGATGTTCACGGAGATCGTTCCGGTGTTTCGCTAGAGCGGGTATCCATGAGGTTCTGGGGAGTCAGCCGGTCACGATTCGCATCAGGTCGCGGAGTTCATCTTCGATGGAGACATCTTCTGCAACGGTTTCGGCAATCAGGGCTCTTAGTGTATCGCGAAATCGTCCGCGCAGGCGGTGTGCGGCCACTTTGAGTGCGCCTTCAGAGATCTCGAGCGCATGGGCGATCTCCGAGTAGGGCCGATCGAGCCGCGCGCCCGCGAGCAATGGACTCAATACGTCGAATAGTTCCGCCTTGCCGCCGCTCCGATATTGCTTGCGTACCTCGTCGACGGCTCGATCAAGCAGCGTCAGTGCCCAGCGACGCTCGAAAACCTGCTCCGGTGTTCTATGATCGATCGGCTCGAGCCGATAGCGATGCTCGGCATCGTCATAGTCGAATGATAGCAGCACTTGCCCGCCGCCTCGTTTCGCTGCAGCGGCGCGCTTACGCTCTTTGGAGCGGTGATTCCGGAAAGAAGTGATCAAGAACGTCCTGAATCGCCCGCGTTGGCGGTCGGCATCACCGACGTAGTTCTTCTCGAGCAGCGACGCAAAGTACGCCTGCGTCTGATCTCGTGCTTCATCGGGATCGGCTCCTAAACGGCGGGCGTAGGCATAGAGTGGATACCAGTATGTTTCGCACAGCGTCGCAAGTGCGCGCTGAGCCTGGCTCGTGCCGCGCTCTGCCGCCTTGAAGACCAAGCTCCAGTGTGTCGTGTGAAATGCTTCGCGACCTTTCCCGGCATCGTCGACCGCCCAGCGATTCAAGATACGATCCCTCCTAGAGCAATGGTCGGTGAAGAAATTCCACCGGTCGATATTCGATGCCGCCGAGCGTTCAATTGACAACGGAAGAGCATCTATCTGATGCTACAGAAAACTCAAGTGAAATATCGCCCGACTCATGGTCATCCATGCTAAGAATCCGTACAAGATATGGCTGACAACGGGGCCGAAAGTCCCCATCATTGCAAAAGACAGACCCTTCAATCCTCCCTTACTTCGTACGACGACGACCCAGCCTGCAATGCTCAGACCCAATCCGACCACATGTATCAACGTGGCGAACGAGGTCAACATGGTTGCCAGCATCATAGACTCGAAGGGCTCGAAGAGGTAGAGTCCCGGATTCGAAATCTCATAGCGGAACACCCCAGAGATGAACGGGCCCGAGTAGATGATTCCAACACATGAAATCAGCATCGCGACGATCAGGCACACGAATCCCGAGACGGCGAGCTTGCTCCATCGTGGCTTTGCTTCCGCTGGGGCGACATGTGGCGGTGGGCCGGGAGCGCGCGTTTCATCCGCCGGCCGCTTCTCACCAATATCGACATTCCTCCCGGCGAATCCACCGATCTCGCTCACACGCGTCTTCACCTCCGCTGCATGCTGATAGCGGCGCTCGCGCTCCTTCGCTAGCGTGCGCAGAACGACGTCGTCGATCCTGACATCGATCTGCACCTTGCGGGAAGGTGGAGCAAACCGGCCGATCGGCAATTCCCCGGTCAGCATTTCGTAAAACACGACTCCGAGCGAATAGATATCAGCTCGATGGTCCACATCGCCGGGCGATTCGATCTGCTCGGGCGCCATGTACTGCGGGGTTCCCATGACCTGACCTGCAGCCGTCAATCTGTCTTTGTCATTTTCCGTGCCGGCTAGCTTGGCCAGCCCAAAATCGGCGATCTTCACTTCCCCCGCAAGCGAAAGAAGTATGTTCTCGGGCTTGATGTCACGGTGAACCACGCCCTGGTCGTGCGCGTACCCCAGTGCGTCGCAAATGGGCGAAACCAGTGCAAGCGCTTGCTCTGGGCGCATTTCCCCGTTCTTCAGCACCGATCGCAGCGTCGTACCTTCGATGAACTCCATCAACAGGTAGTAGATGCCTCCGGTCTCTCCGGAATCGAAAACCGTGACGATGTTCGGATGAGACAGCCGCGCCAACGCCGTTGCCTCCCGCGTAAATCGCTCTGCGAAAGAGGGTTCATCTTCCGCGCCGGCCGAGAGAATCTTCAACGCCACGATCCGATCGAGACGCCTCTGGCGCGCTTTGTAGACGATACCCATCCCGCCTCGACCACGTTCCTCGAGAATCTCCAATTCCGGAAACAGCGGTGCGAGATCCGCCGGCTGCGGTATGATCGGATCGGCGCGTCCGGGTACGGTCGGCGATTCCAATCCGGCAGCAAGCAAGCACCGCGGACACCCCCGTGGCGAAACCTCGCCCGGAAGCAACGCACCGCATCGTGGACACGGGTGTTCGGCATTCATCATCACTCTCCTAGGGTATGCGCATAGCCTCCGCTGACCCACTATGACGTTTCTACCGAAGAAGGTTACGCTCCGAGTCCTCATTCTCTCACGATGTAGCATCGGATGGACTAGGTGCACACCGCACTTTGCTCGCGACGTTGAATTCATGTGTGAACAGCGGGTTCTGAGTTCTTCTACGGACAGGATTTGATCTGAATGCAGCACGAGATCTTCTTCGTAGCGGAATTCTCTCTCGCCGGGCTGGAGTGTAGGCCTGCCCTAGAGCTCGATGGTCTGAGATCGGCCCTAGTCCCGCAGAGAATCCGCGAATGACGGATCGATGATCCCGAACATTTCGTCCCGCATACTTCTCTTCTACCGTAAGAACACCCGGTGGACGATCACCGGGCTGATTCGCGTCGTTCCACTGACGACCTTTCTCGTGGTGTTCCGGCGCTTGGCCCGTGAGAACTACATCGGGGAACTCGTTTAGCCGGCGATGTCGCAACGCACTCACAGACAGTCACTCGTTTGCCTTGGTGGGGCGAATCACGCGATGAAAAGGCGAAGCAGCGCCAAATCGCGCACTCTTGTCCTTCCGGAATGGACGACCACCGGCAAGGGATTCGGGAACCATGCACGCAACAAGAGGAAGCGAGCATATCGGCTCGTCTTCTCACCTGGCATTTCGTGTGCTATAGAGGCCCCTAACACGGTCGCTGGAGACTC
>JALUUK010000135.1 GCA_027021395.1 Acidobacteriota bacterium | reverse complement strand
ACGCTGATCGT
Source organism: Acidobacteriota bacterium (assembly GCA_027021395.1). GTDB lineage: Bacteria > Acidobacteriota > Polarisedimenticolia > J045 > J045 > JALUUK01. Next base: position 3,588 of record JALUUK010000135.1, on the reverse strand, counting down.
CGTCAGTCACGACCGAGCTTTTCTTTCCCGCTTGACGACGCGGCATTTACGCGTAGCAGACGGTGCGGTTCACGTACGAGAAGGGACCGAAGCGAATGCGATCAGCACTTGCAGGGCGGGGGGAATCGATGCCGAGGCGGAGAAGGAAACGAAGGTACTGCCCGAGCAGTCGCGCGAGGCCCGTCGCGCTCGTGCGCGGGCAACGCAAGAGCGAAGCCGCCTGCTTGCACCGTTGAAGAGGATTCTCGAAGAAAGCGAGCAGAAGGTCTCGGAGTTGGAGACGCGGCTCGAGGAGATCGACGCCGAGATGGTCAGGCCCGAGGTCCTTTGCGATGGAGATCGCATGCGTCGGTTGACCCGCATGCGCGAGGAGTTGAATGCGGAAGTGAAGAGATGCACGAAGGCCTGGGAGGACGCCGCAGAGCGTATGGAAGAAATAGAAGAGACATGAAGCGATTCCATCGTGCAGTCGATCTCACTCCGAATACGGTCCACGACTCACTTCTTCGGCCAGATCTTCGAGGTGTCCTAGATCGCCGGCGAGATCCAAGACGGTGTACCGGCGACGCATCCATCGGCAATGAAGGATCAATTCCTTCACGAGCGGGGGCGGAGTGTCGATCTCTGAGAAAGACGTCGGACAGCCTGCGCGCCGGAGATCCGTGCGCAAGCCTCGGCCGCGTTCGAGCTGCTTGTCGAGCATCGACCAAAGCTCCTTCCACCTCTGCGCGAGCGCTTCGCGCCGGGCGCTCGGTCCCGGGACGAGGGCGAGCTTGGCGCCGGTTTCGAGTCTCACGGCTTCGCGCGCACTTTTCGTGAGCTGGTGGTGCGCTGGGGTGGCGCTGTCTTCGCGGTGCCTTCGGCAGGAGGAACCATCGCCTTGCGGAGCGCCGAGTTCTTCGAGCCGCCGGTAAATTTCCAACGAGCAAAGTGTGCCGACGGCGACTTGCTCGCCGTGCAGAAAGGAGGGTCGTTTCCAGCCTTTCGCGCTCATGTCCCGATAGTGAGAGATCAAGTGCTCGCCGCCCGATGCAGGCGACGACGAGCCGGCGAGAGCCATCGAGAAGCCGGAGAGGACGAGCGCCTCGCACAAGCGTTCTATGCCGGCAAGATCGCCGCATGCGATGTCTTCGGCGTGGTGACGCGCGCGTTCGACCGCATCATCGACGAGGCCGAGCACGGCGGGTTCCGGTTCATCACCGAAGAAGAAAGAAGAAAGCAGCCAATCCGCACCCGAGACGGGCTTGCTCATCAGATCGCCGAATCCAGCGCGGGTGAGTCGTTTCGGCGCGGACGCGATCACATCGAGGTCCATGATGAGCACGTCGGCGGGGTGAGAGGGTTGCGTGGTTTTCAGTCCGCCGACTGTGATGGCGGCGATCGGGGAGGTGTAGCCGTTCATCGAAGCGGCCGTTGCGACCGTCAGCAGGCGCGCACCGGCGCGCTCGGCTAGGACCTTTCCAAGGTCACTGATCGTGCCTGAACCGACGGCGGCGATCCACTCCGGATGGAAATCGAGTTTGGGCAGCAGCGAGTCGATGGTCTCGTCGTCGGCATGAGGAGCGGCTTGCGTGATGGCTTCGCCGACGGTGTGCCCCCGTCGCTGCAGGATCGTTCCGACGTCTCGGCCCGCCGCATCGAAGGTGTCGGGATCGGCAACGAGCAACACTCTGCGCCGAGCGCTCGATTCGGACGCGCCGAGAAATGCGGCCATTTCGAGCGCGCCACGGCCGATGTGAATCGCTTCGAGCGCAAGACGATCGGCGAGGTGTCGTTGCGTCTTGCCGGCGACCCTCTCTAGCCAAGACGCCGTATTCGTTGCATGGCAATCGTCCGGCATCGATCGAATCTTCAGTGCGTATCGACGAGAGGTGCTGCGCGACGCAGGTCGGCCGTCGCTTCGAGCGCTTCCGGGTCGACTCCGAGGTCGGCGATGGCGCTCTCGGCGATGGCAGGGTCGATCTGCTGCGCACGCGCGAGGCGCGAGAGTGCGGCGACGACGATATGCTCGGCATCGATTTCGAAAAAACGCCGGAGTGCCTCGCGGGTGTCGCTGCGTCCGAAGCCATCCGTTCCTAGGGTGTAGAGTCGTCCATCGAGCCACGGCGATACTTGATCGGGGACGGATTTCATGGAATCCGATACGGCGATGATCGGACCGGAGGTCGCTCCAAGAGTCTTGCGGATGTAGGGAATGCGCGGCGTCCGTTGGGGATGGAGAGTGTTCCAGCGGTCGCAGGAGAGAGCGTCTCGACGTAGCTCAGAGTAGCTCGTCGCGCTCCAAAGATCGGCGGTGATGGAATACTTTTCGGAAAGAATCGTCTGAGCCTTCTGCGCTTCGCGCATCAAAGGCCCGGATGCGAGGATTTGGACGGCGGCTTTCGACTTCGCCTTGCCGCCGCGGAGAGGATAGATACCCCGGATGATACCGTCTTCGGCCCCCTTCGGCATCGGAGGCTGGGGATAATCTTCGTTGTAGAGCGTGATGTAGTAGAAAATATCCTCGCCGCTTTTCCACATACGGCGCATGCCTTCTCTGACGATGACGGCAATCTCATAGGCGTAAGCCGGGTCGTAGGCTAGGCAACTCGGCACCGTGGAAGCCACGAGCAGTCCGTGTCCGTCCTGATGTTGCAAGCCCTCGCCGTTGAGCGTCGTGCGTCCCGCCGTGGCACCGAGCAGGAATCCTCGCCCGCGTGCATCGCCGAAGAGCCAGATGAGGTCGGCGATCCGCTGGAAGCCGAACATCGAATAGAAGATGAAGAAGGGGATCATCGGCTCGCCCTGCGTAGCATGCGTCGTACCGGCTGCGATGAACGAGGCCATGGAACCGGCTTCGGTGATGCCTTCTTCGAGAATCTGGCCGTCCTTCGCTTCCGTATAGCGAAGTAGGAATTCGGCGTCGACCGGTTTGTATTGCTGCCCGCGAGGGTTGTAGATCTTGATCTCGCGAAAGAGCGGCTCCATGCCGAAGGTGCGGGCCTCGTCGGGAATGATGGGGACCACACGTTTGCCGACGGCCTTGTCTTTGAGCAGCTTCCGTAGGAGCCGAACGAAGACCTTGGTGGTGGATGCCTCGAGTTGACCGTCCGTTCCTTGCATGAATTCGGAGTAGAGATCCTTGGAAGGAACGCTGATCTTGCCCTTGGAGAATCTCCGGACGGGCATCAATCCGCCGAGCGCGATGCGGCGTTCGCGCATGTACTCGACTTCTTCGCTGGTCATTCCCGGGTGGTAGTAGGGAGCTTCACCGAGCTGCTTGTCGGGAATGGGAAGTTCGAGTCGGTCGCGGAAGATGCGCAACTCATCTTCGCTGAGTTTCTTGATTTGGTGCGTAACGTTACGTCCTTCCACCTGATTGCCGAGCGTCCAGCCCTTGACCGTCTTGGCGAGAACGACGGTGGGGCCGCCTTTGAATTGCGTGGCCGCATCGTAGGCCGCATAGACCTTGCGATAGTCATGCCCGCCGCGCCGGAGGCGCTTGAGTTCGCCGTCACTGAGGTGCGATACGAGTTCGCCTAGGCGCGGGTCGGGGCCGAAGAAGTTCTTACGGATCTCTGCTCCGTCGTCGACGACATAGCGCTGATA
>JALUUK010000134.1 GCA_027021395.1 Acidobacteriota bacterium | reverse complement strand
TCGCAGGGCTTTCGCGCGTGACCGCGACCGCGTCATTCACTGCCGGGCCTTTCGTCGCCTCGAATACAAGACGCAGGTCTTCGTCAATCACGAAGGGGATCACTTCCGCACACGATTGACCCACTCCATCGAAGTGGCGCAAATCGCCCGCACGGCGGCGCGTGCGCTCGAACTCAACGAAGACCTCGCCGAGACGCTCGCGCTTTGTCACGACCTCGGCCATACCCCCTTCGGGCATCTCGGCGAAGACGTGCTCAGTCCGCTGATGTCCGAGATCGGGGGGTTCAGTCACAATCGGCAGACCTTGCGCATCGTCGAGCGACTCGAGCGCCGCTATGCGGATTTCCCCGGGCTCAATCTCACTTGGGAGGTCCGAGAAGGCATCGCCAAGCATTCGGGCATGCCGGACTTGAAGTCCTTCCCCGAAGCGGAGGAGTACCTTCCCGAAGTGCCCCCGCCGCTCGAGTCTCAGATGATCGACCTCGTCGACGAGATCGCCTACAACCACCACGATCTCGAAGACGGTCTCGAGTCGGAATTGATTCAGGTCGCCGAACTCCGGCGCGAAGTTCGGCTTTTTTCCGAGGCGTGGGAAGACGCGACGGCGGCGAAGCCGAACGCAGGCGAATGGATCCGGATCAAGATGTCCCTGCGGCGCATCATCGATCGCTTGGTCACGGACATGATTCAGACGACGCGCGAGCGGCTCGAGACTAGGGCGTTGAATTCGGTCGAGCAGGTGCGGGGTCAGGACGAATGGCAGGTGGGCCTTTCCGCGGAGGTCGCTCAGATGAACCGCGACCTCAAAGCCTATCTGCTGGCCGGTCTCTACCGGCACCCGAAGATCGACGCGGCGAAGGCTTTCTTCCGCACCGTCGTGGAGGAACTCTTCTCCGAGTTGGTCGCCCGGCCGGAGAAGCTCCCACGGAGGTTTCGCGAAGTCGCGGATCGCGAGGGGGTCGTCCGCGCGGTGGGGGACTATATCGCTGGGATGACGGACCGGTATGCGCTCCAAACGCACCACCGGGTTTGCGGCGGACCCGGCCCGGAGGCCGCCCCGATGGCGACCCGCTGAGGCGGTTCGTTTTGATTCTCGGAGATTCATGAAAGTTCCCGACTCGGACCCTATATTCCGGGTAGAAACCGGGACTTTCTCGGATCGTTCCATCCGAGGGAGCGAGGACCGCCATGTTACGCATCGAGTTCTGGAATCGTCGCGCGGCTCGTCGAGGTGTCGCGCTGATCCTCCTGCTGTTCCTTACGGCCACCTTCGCATGGTCGACGGCCGGTCGGCGAGACCGTCAAGACCGCCGGTCGGGAGACGAAGGTCCTCCGGGCAATATGGCCGTGATCGACGCTCGATTTTACGAGATTGCGACTCAGGGCGCGCAGCGCCGATTGTTGATGCGGATCCTGGTCGAAAACCAGAGTCCTGTGGATCGCAATGCGGGCTTTCGCCTCGAGATCACCAAGAACCGTCGTCGCGGCAGCCTCGGCGCCTGTCAGGGCGAGGCCCTGCCGAGAGGGCAGGTGGCGCTCTGCGAGGTGTGGCTGCCGACCAAGGGGATCGAGGAAGGCGATACCTTGACGGTGACGCTCGCGCGCGATTTCGCCGGTTTCGCGGGATGGGACAACGACCCATCGGACGATCGCCGCAGCGCGGAACTCAAGACGATTCCCGATGGTGGAGCGGTCTTGAGAATCGCCAAGTGGGATGTCCGGCCGAGGGTGATGGCCGGGATGGGTGAGGCGCAATTTCAGTTCACGGTGGAAGGGGCGCACTTGGTCTGGCTCTTGCCGAGCGGTCCGGACGCCAAACCGCGCTTGCTTGCCGGTCATCCGGCCGACGGCATCCTGACGGGCAAGGGCCGCATTCGTATTCGGCAGTCCGGCCCGGTGACATTGGTGTCTAGGAATTCGTTAGGTGCTTTCGTCTACGAGACGATCCCGGTTCAGAACACATATTCGCGGCCGGAGGCGCATCAGTGGCTGCGCGCCCCCTCCCAGGAGGTGGATGGGGTGGCCACGGCGGTGATCTTCGAGCCCGGGGTGTACGAGGACGACGCCGACGAGGCGGTCCTGCAAGCCCTCAACACCTACCTCGCCTCAAAGGATTGGGCGGCCGAGATTCAACGCATGCAACGGCCGGGCGAAGAAGAACGCCCTCGTCCTGCCAGTGTGCTCAATCCGGAAGCCACCAAACGACGACGCTAGGTGGGCGGCGTATTTCAATTCGCGCGGGCTTCGTGGGGATCAGGGGTTCTTGAAGAGCGCGTCGAAGGCGTTGGTGGCGCGTTTGGCTCGGTCCTGATGAAGGCGCTTGCCGGTGGCGTCGAGCACCAATCTCGGTTCGAAAAACGAGCACTCGTTCCCGGCGGATTTGGCAATGATCGCTTTTTCCACCGGTTTGCGGCATTGAAAGCGCAGGGACGGGTTGAAGAACTTGCAATGACGACAGGAGTGGATCGCCGTATCGCAGTGATCGCAGGTCGTCTTCGGGCCGATCGTGGCCATTTGGCCCGCAAGTTGATGACCGCAATTGTGGCAACGGATGACTTCCGTCGCGGAACGCTCCATCCCGCGCCGCAGCCTCCTGACCTGCTCACGGTTTCCTAGGTCGGGCGGCTTGGGAGCCGGTTCTTTTTTCTTGTCGGTTGTTCCCACGTGGGCGAACCTCCCGGTACTTCGGCACAGAGGTGACTGCCGTATTCACTTCACCGCATTCTCGGCTATCGCCGGAGCCGATGGATGCGGAAAGCCGATCCGCGTCGATGTCGCGGGTCGTGCGGAGTTCATGAACGGCGATTGTTCCCGGCAGAGGACGAACAGCCGGTAGACGCAGGGAAGATACGCTCAATTCTCCTCGCAGTCCAGTCGTCGGCTCCCGCGCCGGCGCGTCCCGCCCGAGGTCGGGCCGTCGCCGCGCTTCGAGGACGGCGAAGTGTGCGCGTTTGGGAATGGCGAACCCGGCACCAGCGACATGATGAGATCTCCCGAACGGTTCCAGCTCTTCGCGTCGGAGTCAGGGTTTGAGACGGCTCGCGTTGCTTGGGGAAAGTCCGCCAATCGGGGAGGCGATTGAGCGAAGGACGAAGATCGTCAGCGCACGACCGTGAACTCTGCGGTAGCGAACAAGTTTTCGAATCGTGCGGCCCCCGTTTCGGCCACCGATAGCGAACCGGTAAGCAACAAGACGAGCAAGAGTTTGCGCACAGCCATCCCCTTCAGAACGATTCTACCGCCCTCGAGCAGGTTCTTGTGATTCCGGCCGAACGCGGCCGGCGCTCCGAAAGGGCCCTGCACGTCGCATTGGCCGAGATGCACGTCCAGGGTTTCTCGACCCGCAAGGTCACACGGATCACCGAGCAGCCGTGCGGCTTCGAGGTGACGTCGTCGCAGGTCTCCCGCGCGGCGGCTCAGCTTGGTGAAGCTCTCGTCGTCCGGCGCGAGCGGCCCCTGGGCAGGACGCCGACCTGATCCTTGATGCCCGCTACGAGAAGGTGCGCCATGGCGGCTAGGTGATCTCCTGCGCCGTGCTGGTGGCACTCGGCGTGACCGAAGAGGGCCGACGCCGGTTCCCGGTCGAATGTCTTCGTTCGGAAAATCCCGGAAACGCGATCGAGATCGATC
>JALUUK010000133.1 GCA_027021395.1 Acidobacteriota bacterium | reverse complement strand
TTCCTCCGTCACGAGATAGAACGGTATGTAGGGCCCGCCCTGGTAGAGATCGACATGAACGAGATCGAAGTGTTCTCGACTCGAAAAAAGCCATGGGCGCGCGTCGGCCACATGTATTCGAAGCTTGGGGTCATCCCGCGATAGGCCGAAAAACCGGATGCCCGCCTCCGCGACCAGAGGATCGATTTCGATGGCGTCAATCTCGACCGCCGGTGCTGCATGGCGAGTGGCAAAGACGGAAGCTCCTCCGCCGAGTCCCAGGACGAGCAATCTTCTAGCGGGTGCCAGGAGCGGTCCTAGGGCGAATGCGTCCCGATAGGTATTGCTCCAGCCGGTTTTCCGATTGTAGATGGACTGTGCCACGTCGTGTTGGTTCAGCGTGAGCCAAAGTTGGTCACCCTTTTCCCTTACTTGAATCAGGTTGTAGGCTGATTCGGCGCTCCAGAGTGTATCGGAGGCCCAATCCAGGTCGGTAGGGGAAATCAACGAAACGAGCAAGGGGATCACGCCTAGTGCGCCCAGTGCGCGTCTCGAAGAGAGCAAACCCAAGGCGGCGAGCAAGCCGCTTACGGTACAGGCCGTAGCCAGCGTCTTGAACGTTCCTATCTGCGGAATGAGCCAGAAAGTCGTGATCACTATGCCGGCGACGCTGCCGATCGTAGAAAGCGCCGACACCCGTCCCGCGACGCTTCCTACCTGGCCTGCACGCGCCAAAAGGCGTACGGCGAAAGGGCCCACGGAAGCGAGGAGCGTCATCGACGGAACGAAGACGATGATAGAAGCCAGAATCGTTCCTTTGATCTCGCCGAGCGTCGCCAAGGCGGGCATCAGGCGACCCAAGGACGTAAGAATCAAGAGCTGATAGAGCGCGCTCGCCAGAAGCAGCCCGAACAACGGCCCATCGGTTTTGCTGCGGTCCGCGATATGACCTCCAAGGGCATATCCGAGCGCCAACGCAACCATGACGATGGAGATCATATTGGCCCAGACATAGATCGAGTAGCCGAAATAGGGCGCGTAGAGCCGAAAGGCCGCCATTTCCAGGGACATCACCACGGCGCCGGAAACCGCCGCGGTGAAGAACCAAAGCGATCGCCGCATCGGGGGAAGAGGAGGTTCGTTGCGGCTTTCCGCTGCATGGCCGCTGCTTCTTGGGCGTTTGCGAGTCGACATTCGCACATTATTCCATCAAAATCGGCTACGTCAGGTCGATTGAATCGATCTGATCGCTACGGTGGCTTCCGGTCGTGTTCCTTCTTTCGCGCAAAGTCTCGATATCAGTGAATCGACCACTCCAATGGCCGTTCTCCGTCGACTAGGCTCTTCCTGCGATGCGGCGGCGTGCGCAGAGGCGATCATTGCGTGTCGGCCCAATCAAGTGCCAGCGAGGAAAGGGGTTGCTATCTCTCGCCATAGGAGATATTTGGGCTAGAATCTCTCCCCATGAAATCTCGCAAGCAAGACTTCGGCATATTGACTGCGATCGTTGTTTGTCTGCTCTTTTCGGGGGCGGGAAGTCTCGTTCTAGAAGTCGTCTGGTCTCGTCTACTCAGGCTGGTCTTCGGTTCGACGACGCTCGCAATCTCGACGATTCTCGTCGCCTACATGCTAGGGCTAGGACTCGGCGGGCTCTTCGGCGGACGGCTCGCTGCGCGGGTTCGGAATGGTATCAAGGCCTACGGTCTCTTCGAGGTGATCGTCGCGCTCTACGCGCTGACGGTTCCTTTCATCCTCGAAGCCTTCCCCTATCTCAATCGAACACTGTTGATGCCGCTATCCTACTGGCCCGCCGCGATCATTCGATTTCTGGTCGTTCTGATGGTTTTGCTTCTGCCGACGTTGCTGATGGGAGCAACGCTTCCCGTGCTCGTGGCGGCTCTTGCAAGCGAAAACAGCAAGCTCGCCAAGAGGGTCGGTTTGCTCTACGGAATCAACACTCTTGGCGCGGTATCCGGCGTTCTCGCGGCGACTTTCGTTTTCTTTCCCTTGGTTGGCGTTGCCTATACGAACGTCATTGGAGCACTGCTCGATCTCGTGGTCGGGCTGATCGCAATATTCATCCTGGCTCCGCGGTGGAGCGCGTCCCATCGCGAAGCACCTAAGCCGTCGCCACCGAAGCGTTCTCCGGAAGACCTCCCCCGACGGCGGTGGAGTATTCCGGTTCTGGCGTATGGTTTGATCGGGTTTTCGGCATTGGTCTATGAGGTTTCCTGGACGCGCGCGCTATCGATGGTCCTCGGCTCGTCCGTCTACGCGTTTGCCATGATGTTGGCGGCCTTTCTTACGGGGATCGCTCTCGGCAGTCTCGTGGGGCGAGTATGGTTCGACAAGCTGAGTCGTCCGTATCTGGTCTATGCTGCGGCCGCGGCCTCATTGGGCGTTCTAGCCTATGGCACGCTCGCATCGCTCCGCCTGATGCCGCATGTCCTGCTTCGTGTGCTCGAGTGGGGAGGCCTTACAGGAGGTTATCTGGTGCTGGCCAGCATTCCGGTTTCCATGTTGGTCATGCTGCCGCCGGCGCTCGTGCTTGGCGCGCTTTTTCCGCTGGTCATCCGTACGGCCTCGTCAGAACAACGGAAGGGTTCCGGGACGGTCGGTGACGTCTATTTCGTCAATACGATCGGTTCGGCAGCCGGTGCGTTCTTCGCGGGATTCTTGCTGATTCCCGGGATCGGAATCGAGCGCACGATCGACGTAGCCATGACCAGCAACTTCATCGTCGCAGCGATCCTTCTGGTTTGGAAGCGCGACGAGGCGGTGACGGCTCGACGGTTTGGTTTGCTCATCTGCGTCGTTTGGCAGCGCTCGTCTGGGTCGGTCCGACTCAGTGGAAGCAAGAAGAAATGACGACCGGTGTGTACTACAAGGCGGAGTCGTTCATGAGCTTTGGAATCGACTTCGATGAGCTAGGCGGCCTCGAAAAGGACGAGATACTCTACTATCGGGATGGTCTGAATACGACGGTTTCCATGCACAGCTCTCGCTTCGGGCTCGACATGCGGCTCAATGGTAAGACCGATGCGTCGCTCGGTGATATGTCCACCCAATCTTTCAGCGGGCATATTCCAATGCTCTTTGGTGGACCGGCGGCGGATGCGCTGGTGGTTGGCTACGCTTCGGGTGTGACGACGGGGGTCGTCTCTCTATACGATGCAAAACGCATCGATGTCGTCGAGATCGAGCCGGTCGTTCTCGAAGGATCCCGGTTCTTCGATGACTACAACTATCGTCCGCAGGAGAACCCTCGGGTCAAGGTCATCGTCGAGGATGGGAGAACGCATATTCTCGCCACCGACAGGCGCTACGATGTGGTGATTTCCGAGCCGTCGAACCCGTGGATATCCGGGGCATCGAGCCTGTTCACCCGCGAATACTTTCAGATGGTTCACAAGGTTCTCAAGCCCGGCGGACGGCTTCTGCAATGGATCCAGCTTTATGATATGGATCCTGAAGGAATCTACGCGATTCTCTTCGAACTCAAACGCGAGTTTCCCCATGTCTATGCGTTTCTCAATGGCCCGAGCGATGTCGATCTGCTGTTGCTGTCCACCACGGAAGAGCTGACCAGCGAAAGCCTTCCTCGTTGGCAGGAGATTCCATTTGCAGCGCGGAAGGATCTCGCGCGTGTCGGTATCCATTCCGAAAAGGACCTCTGGAGCTTATTTCGTCTTTCAGATGAGACCATCGCTTCCCTGGCCGCGCGGGCTACGACCGGAAATACCGATGACAATATGTTCATCGAGCTGCATGCGCCCTTTAGCATGTATACCGGCACGTTCAGCAATTCGCTGATCTTGAAGGGAGATCGAAGCGGAGTGCTCGATCTTGCCGACCGCGGGCCGGAACCGGCCGATGGTCGAAGTGTCGCCGAACTCGCGCTCTCCTACGGACTCGGCAGGGGAGATCGAGATCTCGCAACGAGTCTACTTTCAGAAGCAGCCCATCGCGGAGATAGTCCGGAGTACCATGTCGCTTTGGCGGAACTCGGACGTCGTTTCGGAGGTATGACGACCGACGAAGCCATCGAGCGTTTGGATCGGGCGGTTTCGCTCGATGCGAACGCTTTCCTGCCTCGCTTTCATCGGGGCAAGGCCTTCTTCGAAGTCGGTCGTCTGGCAGAGGCTCTCGGCGACATGAATCATGCGGCGAGCCTCCGGCCTGAAGACTATCGGCCGCAGCTCTTCAAGCTTCGCATCCTCGGGGCGACGGGAAGGGCCAAGGAGGCAAGGGTGATTGCAGATCGTCTGCTCGGCGACAAGGATGTCGCGACCTTCGAACGCAAGGTCTGGGCCGATGCGGCCATCATCTCGGCACAGATGGGCGAATTCGATCGCGCCGTCGAGGAAATGCGAAAATACTTGCAGTCCTTTCCGTTGGCTTCTGCCGAGTGGGAGTTGTTGGCACGAATGTACGAAGCTCTGGGATCCAAGGATAAGGCCGCCGAAGCGAGCGAGAATGCGCGCAAGGCCCGGCACAATGGAGTCGTGCAAAAGCACCGGCGTGCGAGGTTGCTGGAGTCCTATGGGTTTTTCGAGAGGTCTCGACAGATCCTCGAGAGCGTGCTCGCCGCGGAACCGGACAACGCATTGGCGGCCGAAGACCTTCTTCGGATCGAAGAAGCCATCTCTGCGAAATCGAGACTTCGCTAAGAAATGGAGATGAGGCACCGTTCCGCTCTGCGGTCGATCGCGCATATCCTGCTCGGTTTTCTGCTCCTCGCCGTGGGAGCAGTGTCCCTCTATCGTTCGATGGGAGTAAGCGAGAAGGTCTTGGTTCTCGTTACGATTTCGGGCTTGAGGGAAGACGCCATCGGCCCGAGCAAGACGCCGGAGATTTGGGAGATGACCGAAGGTGGGGAGAGGATCGGCACGCACCTCACGTCAGTCCCGGCGGCGGTGCCCGCGTTGGTGAGTCTGATGACGGGCACTCCTGCGGAAGAACTCGCCTCAGTGCACGCCGCGACGACCCGCATTGGACTCAATGAGCAGATTCTGGCGACCCGGTTGAGCGAAGCGGGTTTTCGGGCCAGCGCCATGGTCGGTGAGGGTGAGGTATCGAGGCTAAGCGGAATATGCCGAGGCTTCGATGTCTGCTCGCTCGCTTCAAGTCCCTTCGATCAAGCCATCCTTCCGGACGAGGTCGCGAGAGTGCAGATCCGAAGGGCAGGATTCCTGCGCGCGGAAGATATAGCCTCCTCCGTCGTGCTCTTCCTTAGGGCTCTTCACCCCGGTTCGAGTTCGTTCGTCTGGTTGCATTTTGCCGACCCGGCTCATGCACTTCGAAAGCAAGGCGACAAAGAAGCCTACCAGGCGGCAGTGGCGGAAGTCGATCGAGCGATCGGCCGGTTGAACGGTGCGCTCCATACATCCGGACTTTCCGGCTCCGCGGTCTTGGCTGTCGTTTCGCTTCACGGAGAGGCCATGGGAGACGCCGGTGAAGCGCGGCACGGTTTGACCATGACGGACTCCGTGGTCGAGTTGCCGTATTTCATCACCGGCGGCCATGAACTTCCTGTGCCCGAGGCGATCGTCGGCATTGATCAAATTCACCAGATGCTCTTGGAAAGAGTCGGTCTTGCCGGCGAACAATCTGACGAGGCGGTGGCCGCGTTTGCGCGCTCCGGTATACCTTCCCGCTACTACGGCTGGAACCCGGCGATCCGAGCGGAATTTGAAAGCGGTACGCTGGCCATCGTAGATGACGTCGTCTGGACTCCTCGCGACTCTCCGGAGATTCGAGGGGAGGGGGCGTGGGAGGCCATTCCACGGTCGGCGAGGGAGATCATCGCGCGGCGCATGCCGGACCTGAAGCCGGAAGTCATCGGTGTTGTGGACCGAGCAGCCATTTTCGCCCTGATGGCGAGCGGGCACGAACTCCTTCTTGCCGATGAAATGGAGCAGGGGTTGCGAGTGCTCGAGGAGGTTTCGGAACTTGCACCCGACGCGATCACGCCGTGGGAGATCGGAGTCGGTCGGATCATGCAAGTGCCTGAGAGGAAAAGGGCGCAATATAAGGCGTTTCTAGAGCGTGCCGACCGTTTCGTTGCAAGGCAAAGCTCCAATGCCAACGTCCTGAGAACTCTGGATCTCGCGCGCATCTTGATGCGGATGGAGAAGGAGGAAGATGCGCGACGCCTGTTGTTGAAGCTGCCTGTCGACGGGCTTTCTTTGGGCGAGTCGTTGGCGATTGCGGAGGCTTTCGTTTTGAGCGGAGCCATTGAGGAAGCTGTTCGGCGTCTCGAGAAGATCAGCGAAACTGAAGGCTACCCAGCGGATCTCGAAGAGTGGATCGGAGACCTGCATCAGCGTGCCGGCAACGCATTTCGCGCGCGTGTAGCCTACGAGCGGGCGCTCGAGACGCCTTACGCGCGTTCCTCGAGCCTGATTGCAAAGCTCGGAGATGCGCTGGCAGGGCTAGGCGACTACGAATCAGCGCTCCAGCGCTACGCGGAAGCCGTACGCGAGGATCCGACCTATCGCTACCCTCACATGCGTGCTGCTGACGCTTTGATTGCGCTCGATCGGCCGGGCGCAGCTGCTCATGCGGTCGTGCAGGGGGTGCTTGGTACCGGAAATCCCGTGGAAGATGCGATCCTGCGGGCCCGAACTCTCGCTTCGAAGGGCCTCGTGCCGGCTGCCGTCGAAGAACTTCACTCCATGATATCCAAAGTCTCTGGTCCAGGTAGAGCGCGATTGCGTCTCAGCCTAGCGAGGTTGCTCTTCGATGTTGGTGCAATCGAAGGTGCTCGCGAAGCGGCGGTGGAAATGGCTGAGGGAGGTCGGCCGAGCGCTGCGGCCATGATCTTGCTCTCCAAGATCGCCGCGGTCAACGCTTCCGAAAAAGAGGCCATCGAGTGGTTGGACAAGGCGGAGGAAGTCGCCGGTCCGGAGCAGTCGAGACTCGTTCGAGCCGAGCCCCTGTTTCGAGAATTCGGAACGGATTCCGAGTTGGCGAAGCGCGCTGCGAACTTCAGCGGTCGAGGGTCTGCCAAGACCAATAGAAGCAAGAAACCCCAGGAGGTCCAGCAGTGAATCGAATTCCGAGGATCATGTCGCTGCCGTTGTTCGCTGCACTGTTCCTATGTCTTGGGGGATGTTCCGAGCGTCCTCCGTCGGTCCTGCTGATTACGGTCGATTCCCTAAGGTCCGACCAACTGGGTCTCGAGCGCAATGGGCGTCAAGTGGCGCCCAACTTGGCGCGCCTCGAAAGCCGATCGCTGGTCTTCGATAAGGCATTTTCACCTGCTCCGTGGACCACGCCCTCGGTCATGTCGCTGATGACGGGATTGCCGGCGCCGGCCCACTGCGTCGAGGAGCACGACCGCGCGCTAGCGACCTCCATCCCGACATTGGCGGAGCGATTCAAGAAAGCCGGATACAAGACTGCGGCCTTTGCTCCGGCGATCACGCTTCGACCCGAATATGGTTTCGACCGCGGGTTCGACGACTACCACTACGAGCCTTTTGGTCATCGACGTATTTCCTCCCCCAAGATCGTATCCTTCGTGCGACAGAAATTGGAGTCATGGAAAGGCGAGCCTTGGTTCATCTGGGTGCATCTTTGGGATCCGCACTACAACTACAATCCGGAGCCGCCCTACGATGAGTATTTCCGCAGAGGAGCAAAGCCGGAATCCGAAGAAGTGCAGCGCCTCAAGTGGGAGTTTGAACCGGTCACCGGCGAGGAGGCCGAATACTTGCAAGGACAGTACGAGGGCGAAGTCAACTATACCGATCGCTATCTAGGCGAGATGCTCGATGCACTGGAAAGCTCGACGGGAAACGGTGAGGTTGTCGTGGCGCTGCTCGCGGACCATGGCGAGGCATTCCTCGAGCACGGCTGGCTTGGCCATACCAACCGACTCGATCAGCCGGTGGTTCATGTTCCACTGTACCTCTCGTGGCCGGAACGGATCCCCTCTGCCAAGCAGGATGACGTCGTGAGCACGGCCCAACTCGGCAGGACTCTGCTTCATCTTGCCGGATTGGAGGGCGAGACCTTCGGCCGTCATTCTCTACTTCCGGGAATTGCTCTCGAGGGCAAAGCAGCAGAGAGCGCATCGGGAGTCATGAGTCAGACCGTTCGCAGAGGTTGTTGGACGTCTTGGATGGAGGATGAGTTCAAGTACGTGCTCGAGCATCGCACCTGCTCCGAACAGCTTTTCGATTTGTCGGCGGACCCCGGGGAGAAGAACGATCTGTCCGAGAAGATGCCCGATGTGGCGGCCAGGATGAAGGAATCCCTGCGTCAAGAACTCGAATCGATCAAGGCAACCGGCTATCCCTGCCGCTCCATGCCTCCGGAAGTCATCGAGCAGACGATGCAACGACTGATGAGCCTTGGCTATGCCGGCAAGAGGCCGATGCCGCCGGGCGAGAAAAGTGCAGCTCGGGACAGCTTCGGTGATCTCGCTGCTCAGCCATGCCCCAAAGAATACGTCTGGCCGTGTTTCTCCAAGCCGGAGTGACTTCGCCGGTCAACTGGAATTTGGTTCTCGCTCCTCGTTCGCGTCGGGGAGCGCCGAGATTTCCCGCGGGGGCAAGACAGGCCCGATATCCTCAGGGCCAATGTCGAGTGCCGGAGTTCCAGGGTAGACCGTCCCGATGATCTCGATCAGTCCCGTCAATTCCAAATAACCGTTGAGGCTTTGGGGTCCCATGATGACGACCGTGCTGATCCTACCGGAACGCCACCCTGGGGGCTGCCTTGTCTTGTAGGGGTATGGTGTCAACCTGAAATCCGTCTTGCCG
The DNA here is from genome assembly GCA_027021395.1 of Acidobacteriota bacterium. Lineage (GTDB taxonomy): Bacteria > Acidobacteriota > Polarisedimenticolia > J045 > J045 > JALUUK01. The sequence goes on along the minus strand of JALUUK010000133.1, from coordinate 7,148 downwards.
CTTTCCTCGAGAGAGGGGAAGGCAATGGTCTGAAATCGGCCGCTGTCCACTCGCATTGGCCGACCCGAGTCGTGGCTCGCGCGAGTGGCGCTGGTGATGCTGGCGAGAATCCGATCGGAAGTCGTGCCGGCGAGTTTCCACTGGCCATAGTCCCAAATCAACGGCGTACCGGTCAGCATGCCGATGGGCAAAGAGAGCGTGACCAGTACGAGGGCGAGGCCAATCAGCGATCGGCTTCGTCCGGAAGATTCGCGCCGGAGTTGGATGATAGACCCCAACCATCCCGCAATCAGAATGACGATCGGTGCGAGGATCGCCTCGGAATAGCGGGGCCGAAACCGAGCCGATGCGATGAAGACGGCGGAAGAGACGAAGATCCAGACCAGGCAGCCATTGCGCACTCGGATCCACTGCGGAGAAGAAGGGATTCGCGCCGTGCGTGCCAGCCCAAGGCAAACGAATGCCAATCCCAGCAGGATGGCAGCGATGGGCCAGGCGACGGCAAGATCTTGGTGATCGAAAAGCGCACGAAGCAACTGGCGTGCGGAGTCGATTCTTCCGACGGCGTATCGGACAGACAAGTAGTGCCCTACCGTGCCCATCAAGAGATAGCGAAAGCCGATATGGATCGCAAGGCCTAGGCCCAGAGAAAGACATGCCAGCCAGATTCGCCGGGAGCGGCTGCTCCGCCGTTCCCAGGGCGCCAGCACGATGCCGCTGATGACGGGCGCGAGCAGTGCGGGTTCCTTGAAGAACGGCGCCGACAGGGCGGCAGCACAACCGACGATGGTCGGCCAGGCCGACGCACTCTCTCGCGCTCTCGACAGAAGAATGATGGAAGTGATCATCAAAACGTTGACCCATCCATCCGCATCCCGAGCGATTGCCGGAACCGACTCGGTTTGAACGGGGTGCAGCATGTAGAGCAGGGCGCCCGCGAGCCAAGCCACCTGGAGTCTCGGTGCGCGCAAGCTGGAGGCGTGCGCGACGAGCAGAACGGCGACCAGAAAAACCGCCAGCCGCATCGCGTGGTAGGGCCATGGGCTTTCACCGAAGAGGGCCCATTGGATACCGGCGATCGCAACCGTTGCCGGTCGCCAGAACTTGGCGCCCGCCCAAAGTCCCTCGAGGTATGTTTGCTTCCAGAGAATGGAAGGGTCGTCGAGGAATCGATTGCCCTGAGCGAGTATCGGCCAGACGTCGGCACCGGTCAGCGGGATCGATAGCACGAAGCCCCACGCTGCAGCCAAGAGCGCCAGAACGACGACCATCGCAGCGATCCATTGCCATCTGGCGGAAAACGTCGAGGATTTCGCATCTTGCGATGGCTTGGCTAAGTCTCGTATTTCATCAACCACTCGGACTCCATTCCCTCGTCACACCCCGCGACTCCGGCGACGATTATTCCATCGGCAACGTGTCGGTCAAGAGGCCAAACTCGCAGCCGGCTGCTCGAGTCGACCGCAGTGCCTGCGCACGAAGGCCACTTTCGTTCCGCGGGCAGTGCGAAACCGTCTCGGTACTTGACTCGCGAAAACCCTCAGAAGCCTTGCGGAAAAGTTTGCGTACTGTATCATATGATCGTAAGGTAACGATCAATGGTCAAGCAGACAAACGGCGATGCATGCCTTCCTCCGCTTCATGACGAGCCCGACCTTCGGCCTGTCGAAGGGGTGGAGGCGGATGCCGAACTCGCCGACTTGGCGAAAGCGCTCGCGCATCCCGCCCGCGTTCGGATTCTGCGCCTCTTGGCTCGGCGAAATACCTGTATATGCGGCGAGATCGTCGATGATCTGGACCTGGCTCAATCCACGGTTTCCCAGCATCTCAAGGTCATGAAGACCGCGGGCATCATAGAGGGCGAGGTCGAAGGAACGCGAGTGTGTTATGGCTTGAATTCGCGCACGCTGCGCCGGCTGAAGGCTCTGGTTGGAGGGCTTTGATTATCGTTCTTAGGCGATATTCGTAGAAATCATGGGTACGTTCGAGCGCTTTCTTTCCATCTGGGTGGCCTTGGCGATCTTGGCCGGAGTCGGTCTTGGTTTGCTCGTTCCCGGTTTGTTCGAAGGGGTTGCCGGCTTGGAATGGGCACACGTCAACCTGGTTGTGGCCGTGCTCATTTGGCTGATGATCTATCCGATGATGCTCAAGGTTCGGCCGTCCTGTCTCAAGGATGTCGGCAGAAAACCCAAAGGCCTCGTGCTCACACTGGTCGTCAACTGGCTGATCAAGCCGTTTACGATGGCGGGGCTCGGCGCTCTCTTCTTCCACTACGTCTTCGCAGGCCTCGTTCCGGCTGCGGATGCTCAGCACTATGTTGCCGGCATGATCCTGCTCGGAGTCGCTCCGTGCACGGCGATGGTCTTCGTGTGGAGTCACCTCACCGACGGTGACGCCAACTACACGCTCGTGCAGGTTTCGGTGAACGACATCGTGCTCGTTTTCGCCTTCGCCCCTATCGCCGGTTTCTTGCTCGAGGTCACCGACCTGCAGGTGCCGTGGGGAACGCTCTTTGCGTCGGTCGTCATCTTCGTGGTGATTCCATTGGGGGCGGGCATGCTGACACACGGCTATCTGAAGAAAAGAGGCGATGTGCGGGCCGTCGAACGGCTAGCGAGCAAGCTCAAGCCCACTTCCATCATCGGCCTGCTGCTCACCGTCGTCTTGCTCTTTGGATTCCAGGCGGAAACCATCGTCGCGCAGCCAGGAGTGGTCGTGCTGATCGCGATTCCTCTGATCATCCAGACCTACGGAATCTTTGCCATCGCATACGGGCTTGCTCGCCTACTGAGGCTTCCTTTCGATGTTGCTGCGCCGGCTTCAATGATCGGGGCGTCGAACTTTTTCGAACTCGCCGTGGCGGTCGCCATCAGTCTCTTTGGGCTTGCGTCGGGAGCCGCGCTAGCGACGGTCGTGGGAGTCCTCATCGAAGTACCCGTCATGCTTTCGCTCGTCGCCTTTGCCAATCGAACCCGGGATTGGTTCTCCGTACCTGTTCGGGAATGAGAGCGAACGATGCCTGAAGATCATGTCGACACCCGGATTCCCGGTATCCTGTTTCTCTGCGTGGCCAATTCGGCTCGCTCTCAAATGGCCGAAGGTCTAGCACGCGATCTGTTGGGCCGGGAGGTGCGAATCCAGTCGGCAGGCTCTCGTCCATCGACTGTGAATCCCATCGCCATCGAGGTGATGAACGAAGTCGGTGTCAGTATCGCTGAACAGAGATCGAAGTCGGTCGACGATATCAACCCGAAAGGCGTGACTTTGGTCGTCACTCTCTGCGAAGAGGAGGTCTGCCCGGCGTTTCTTGGGGGGAATTCGCGCCGGCACTGGCCCATCGAAGATCCGGTGAGCGGGGACCGGAGTTTTTCGCGCGAAGAGATGCTCGCTCGTTTTCGAAAGGTTCGCGATGAGCTTTCCCGCAGGATCAAGGATCTCGCCGGAGAGGTTCAGCCTATTCGTTGACTTCGATCAGGGTCATCATGCCGGCTTCGGCGTGCTCGAGAATATGGCAGTGCATCATCCACTTGCCCCAGTCGATGGGGACCATGGCGACGTCGATCGTCTGTTCTCCGTAGAGGAGAACCGTATCGCGGAAGAAACGCTCGTTCGCGGGCTTGCCGTCGCGCGCAAGCACTTTGAAGAATTGCCCGTGAATGTGCATGGGATGTAGGCGCGGGGAAACATTCTGGAAGCGGAGTTTCGTCCAATGGCCGTGCGTGAACTCCGTGATTTCGTGTTCGCCCCAAGGGCGTCCGTTGATCGTCCATTGGATGCCATGCTTGCCGCCGCGTCGCGCATCGAGCACATAGGTGACGTCCACGTCGCGCTCTAGCGCGCCCGCATACTCGGGTATTCGCGGGTTCGAGGGTGGATCGAAACGCGGCGTCTCGATGGGCTCGCCCTCCACGCGAATGGTCGCGAGCGTGAACGGCCGTCGGGTGAAGCGGTCCATGATGTGAATCGTCTTTCCGCTAAGTTCGCTCGGCACGATGATGTCGAGGTCGACTCGATTTCCGGGGGCAAGATCGAAATTCCTGAATTCGAGCGGGCCGTCGGTGTACATCCCGTCCACGGCGATCATGCGCGGCTTGAATTTGGAAAAGTCGGGGCGGAAGACGCGGCCGTTGGCCGTGTTCGCCAGCCGCAGGCGAATGCGTTCGCCCGGCTGCACGACCATCTCTTGTCGTGTCTTTCCATTGACGGTGATGACGCGTCCCCAGCGCCCGTCATGTGAAAGATCACTGCGAGTGACGAAGCGAGGGTCGATCTGCCCATCGCGTCCAAGGCGCCAGTCGTCGAGCACCCATACCTCGTCTCGGTTGTAAGGGAGCGGTACGGCATCCTCGACGATCAAAACTCCATAGAGTCCGCGCTCGACCTGCTCCGATGTGCGAACATGGGGGTGGAACCAGAAGGTTCCCGCATCCTTGGGAACGAAGCGATAGACGAACTTATCGCCGGGTTCGATGGGATCCTGCGTCACTCCAGGCACGCCGTCCATCGCATTGGGGACTCGCATTCCGTGCCAGTGAATCGTCGTGGGCTGAGGTAGGTCATTGCGCAAAGTGACCTGCATCTCCTCCCCAAGCTTTACGCGAAGTACGCCGGCGGGAACCTTGCCGCTGTAGGCCCAGACATCGAGCGTTTGCCCGTTGAAGTGCTGCACTTTCGTCGGCGCAGCCCGGAGCTTGAATTTCCGTCGCCGAGACGGCTTGGGGGCTTTTTCCGGATAGGCGAGAAGGAGCGCCCGCTCAAATGCTTCGCGCTGCTGATCGCCCGCCTTCGTCACGACCTTTTTCCGCGTGATGGTGGCCGGCGGTCCGACCGGGGACTGCCGGTCGTCCGGCTCGTTTCGGCTCGCCGAAAGCGAATCTCCCACAGCGAGCGATCCTAGCAAGAAAAGCAACGAACAATGGCGAATGCAACCCACGGGTACCCTCTCAATCGGACTCAGCCGCCGAGCATCGAATCGCCGGCTCCTCATGACGTCTTTTCGGAATCACGCGAATGTACGCTAGGGGTGCACGAGCGTCAACGGAGTCGATCTCGTCCGTCGTGTCGGGACGGTGGACAATCTTCGGGCGGCTTCTTACTCTCTTGGGCTCCACGTAGGACGGGCAGATTTTATCGAGCGATCGGTACTCGGAATCGGGGTGAAGCGGACGCAAGGCGCCGTAGCATACGCGCGATTCGGGAGCTTTGCGGGGAAAGGGAGGGCGAAGCGGTGAAAGCGCGGAGCAAGGGGAAGGTTCGAAAGCGGCCCGAGCGCGCCCGGCGGAACGCGCCAGTGCGGAGCGAAGTGCCGCCGGCGACGGATTGGCGGACGACGGACGAGGATGAGATCAATCGCCGGCGTATCCGCGCACGCGAGCAGCAGCCGCGTATCCGAAACCTCCACCCCGAACACTCGATCTTCTCCAATTTCGAAGTGCGCTCGAAGAGCGGGTTGACCTACCACGTGGAAATTCGGGACATCGCAAGACGGCACTTTCATTCTACGACCACCGACTTTCAGATCAGCGGGCTTGGGACCTGCAAGCACGTCGAGGCGGTTCTGCTGTATCTTGAGGCTCGCTTCCCGCGCAAGTTCGCCTCGGCGAGACGCGAAGGCTCCGACCGGATCGACATCGTCGTGGATCGCGTCAACGGCACGTTGAAGGTCGAGCGAAACCGGGAATGTCTGCCGCTCGGCTATCGCAGGCTGTTCGACCGGGAAGGCGTTCTTCAAGAAGGCATCGACCCGGAGGAGGCGATCGTTCGCCTGCGGCGCTCGCGCTCGAAATCGTTGCGGATTTCCCAGGAGGTCGAGCCCTGGCTGCAGGCTCGACGTCATGAGGAAGAGCGCCGCCTGCTGCGCCGCGAGTACGAGCAAAGAGTTCGAGATGGTACTTTTCCCCGGGACGAGACACGCCTTCCGCTCTATCCCTATCAGAGGCAGGGAATGTTGCACCTTGCTTTTACCGAGCGGGCATTGTTGGCCGACGAGATGGGTCTTGGAAAAACCGTACAGGCGATTGCCGCTTGCGCTCTCCTGCATCGCATGGGCAAGGCTCAGCGTGTGCTCGTCGTCTCACCGGCGTCGCTCAAGAGTGAGTGGGAAGAGCAGATCGAAAAGTTCACCGATCTGTCGCATCAGGTCGTCTTCGGCGCGCGCCACAAGCGGTTGGAAGCGTATCGGAACGCCCCCTTCTTCACGCTCGTCAACTACGAGCAGATGCTGCGCGACGGGCTCGAGGTGAACGAGCGCATGAAGCCGGATATCGTGATTCTCGATGAAGCGCAGAGGATCAAGAATTGGAGCACCAAGACGGCCCAAGCGATCAAGCGACTCAAGAGTCGCTACGCCTTCGTCTTGACGGGAACACCGATCGAAAATCGGATCGACGAACTTCACTCGATCATCAACTTCATCGATCCGGCCGTGCTCGGACCGCTTTTCCGCTTCAATCGCGAGTTCTACGAGCTTGACGAGAGAGGTCGCCCTACGGGATACAAGAATCTCGACAAACTGTACGAGAGGATTCGTCCGCTGATGATTCGACGTCGAAAGGCCGACGTCGAAGACGAACTTCCGAGCCGCAGCGATCGCACCCTCTTCGTACCGTTGGGGCCATCGCAGCGAAGCGCATATGAGGACCGCGAGGCGCAGGTCGCCCGCCTCGCGCAGCAGGCCAAACGCCGCCCGCTCACCCGGGAAGAGCAAGACAAGCTGATGCGAGAGTTGGCCATGATGCGCATGCTCTGCGACACGCCATACATTCTCGGTTCCGAGGATCGCAGCTGTCCGAAACTCAAGGAACTCGAAAAGATTTTCGACGGCCTCTGTGCCGACCCGGAGGTCAAGGTCGTCGTCTTTTCCGAGTGGGTTCGCATGCTCGATCTCGTGCGCGATCTGTTGGAAAAGATGAAGATCGCCTATGCCGTACATACCGGGAGTGTGCCGCAGCGTCGGCGCCGAGCCGAGATTCGACTCTTTAGGACCGACCCCCTCTGTCGTGTGTTCCTAAGTTCCGATTCCGGGGGTGTCGGTTTGAATCTACAAAACGCCAGCGTCGTGATCAATTGCGATCTGCCCTGGAATCCGGCGAAGCTCGAACAGCGGATCGCACGCGTGTGGCGTAAGAATCAGGTGCGCAACGTAACCG
>JALUUK010000132.1 GCA_027021395.1 Acidobacteriota bacterium | reverse complement strand
ACGAACGGAGCGCGCAGCCACGTCGACCTGTTGCCAGAGCCGTTCCAGATACTTGAAATCACGTTGCAGATCCGCCTTGGTCGCCGATGCTCCGGCCGTACGGGCGATGACGCCGAAGTTTTCGTCCAAGGGGAGATCGTCGAGCACTTTTCGCAATCGCTCTCTTTGCTTGTCATCGAGCTTTCGAGAAATGCCCGCACTCGGCTGAAACGGCGTCAGGACGAGATAGCGCCCGGGAAGTGAAAAATAGGTGGAAAGAGTCGACGGCTTGGTTCCATATGCATCGCGCACGACCTGGACGAGCAACTCATCCTTGCGCTTGATATGGTTTTCGATTCGTCCCTTTCCTTCGCTCGTTCGCGCCGGATGAAGGTTGAAATTCACCTCATCGAGCGGCAGGAAGCTCCCCCGCGTTCCACCGATATCGACAAAAGCGGCCTGTAGCCCCGGGTGCACGGACTCGACCCGGCCCTTGTAGATATTCCCTTTTTCCGACTTGTAGTCGAAAGTTTCGATTTCGAACGCCTCGAGGACGCCGTCCTGCAGTATTGCGATACGACTCTCTTCCGCATGAGTCACGTTGATCAACATGACCTTCTTGCGTTTATCAGCCACAGCTGAATCTCCTCATGAAAGGAGACTCTCGGGGCTCCTGGCTCTTCGGGCCGATACGCCCGGCGCCCGACTTCGGGCGATGATCATCTCGTTCCGTGCCAAGTCGTCCGAGTTCCCGATCCGACTCGCGATCCACCGGGTCACTCGATGCAAGAAGACGATTCGAAAGAATCTCTTCTCGCCTCCAGCGAATCCGGGATTCGCGACAGTCGTCGGGATCGTCTCCTTGATGCTGTTTTGCTCCTGCACTTCGCGCGGCTTCACTTGCTCAGCACTTGCTCAACAAGACCGCTGCGAGCGACACGCGAATCTCCTAGAATCTCGACGTATCGACAGGCAGGGTTATCCCAAAATTCATTTCACTCGTCATGGAAACTCTTGCTCCGTTCACGCTTGCGGCACCTCGACCTGCCCAAAGCCCGACGGGTATGCCCCGCCTCATCAGATCGGCATCTGCGTCGATCCGAAACTCCCGGCTAGACCTCGCTCGGAGTGAAGTCCTGTGCGGCTTGAAGTACCGTTGGTATCCGGAACGCTGCAAAGAACGCGGCCCCTCCCCGAAGACGAGAGTCGTGGGAATGGCCGCTTCATCGGTCGCAATTGGATCTTCGCTTCTAAAGAGCGATGTTCTCTCCTGACTTCCGAACTTGCCGCGCATTCTATACCTCTGAGGAACTTGAAGCTATCTTCCTCAAAGCGAAGATAGGCGAAAAGAATCAAAAAGTCATGGACAATATCGAGGAAGGCGTATGAGCGACTCCGAATCTCCAACTTTTGCCGTTCTATCGCTCGATGCTCTAGGCGTCCGTCTCGCACTGCGCTGCGACGACACCGATACGCTCGGAATGGTTCGCTCCTCCCTCGGTTCATTCGAGACCGAGGAGTCCGCTGAATCGATCACCATCGAAGCACGAGTGCAAGCGCAGCCACCGTACGCGGAAGTCTCGGGTGAGCGGAGGGAACTCGATCCTCGCCACGCGCCGGAGCAGGTTTTCGGCCTCGTCATGTCGGGGCTTCTCGAAAACACGAAGGAGTACGTCGTCCTTCACGGCGCGGGAGTGGAAATCGACGGCCGGGCTTTCATCTTTTCCGGCCCATCGGGATCGGGAAAGACCACGCTGGCGCTCGCCCTAGCCGGCCGCGGAAGGCCGCTGCTCTCGGACGACTTCATCCCCATCCACCGCGAATCGCTGCTCGCACACCCTTTCCCGAAGTCGATCAATGTTCGACCCGGCCGGTCCACGGATCTCGCCGAGGCACTCGTTCCGGCATGGGCTCCTAAAGCCAACGACGGCCGACTCACGCTCGGCGCCGACCGCTGGGTCCAAGAACCGCTTCCTCTCGGCGGCGTCGTGCTCTTCGACGGCGATCCGACCCCGCCGACTCCGACCGATGCCTACTGTCTTTCGATCCGGCACAGCAGCCGGGGAGACGAAATGGCCCAAGCGCTTCGAAAGATCCCGGGGATCTCCGTGCTCGAACACGAAGACGACGACTTGGCGATTCGCATCGACCCGAAGAAACAACCTCGAGCCGAACTCAATTCCTTCCTTCATCGATTCGGCGATTCGATTCTAGAATACTCGCTCATCTCAGCCGGACCGCTATGCACCGACGCGTCTCCTGAAACACAGCCGCTCGCGGGATCGACGGCGCTGATGTTGATGCTTCGCGAGGTTCAGAATCGGCACGAGACCGGTGCTCTGTCGGCATCCGTGGGAGGGGACATGACGCGCATCGCCTCAGAAGTCGCGGCTGCGTTCGCGGACTGCCCCTGTGCGTGGCTGATGCCCGGTACGCCCGAGGCAACGGCGGAGCATCTAGAAAACCTCTTCAAGAACTGGGCGCGGACTGCTTGATCGACGAAACGAAGTCGTCATGCGTTTTCTTCCTCTTCCTCGTCGTCGTGTGTGACTGCAATACGGTAAGAGTCGAAGCTGCAGACCTGCACTTCGAACTCACTCGCATCCCGCGGAATCTCGAAAACCACGGTGACCGGAAGCACGGGAGGTGTGCCGTCTTCCCCTTGATGAGCCTCGACCTTGCCCCTTCCTTCAAAGAGCAAAGCCTGCCCTTCCGTTTCCGCAGGTATGCCGACCGGGCGATGACGATCGCCGTGTTCGTCGATGAGCAGCACCTCCGCTTCGCCGCCGCAAGGCACGAAATCGATCACCTCGACCCCAACGTCGCGGGATTCGATCACGAAGGACACTTCCAAGAAGCTCCTTTCACGCCGAGGGAGCCGGTTCGCATAGTCCCGACGGATAGAAGCACCTAGCGGAAGCAGCGCTCCTTCCGATCGCCGAAGCTTCCTTCCGGTCACGTGAATTCCGGGGCGATCGAGAACATGAGAGGCGAGCCATGCACTACAACGACGAAAGGCATCTAGGCGATGTGCGGGTTCAAAAACGCCGTGACCTTCGCGCGGGTAGATCACCAATTCCGTCGTACGGTCGAGATCGCGTAGCGCTCGATGGAGTGCGCGGGCATTGAACGCGGGAGTGTTGTCGTCTTCCCGGCCGTGCAAGATGAGGAGCGGAGCCTCGATCTCGCTCACATAGGTCAGCGGCGATCGCTCGCGGTAGATCTCTTCGTCTTCCCAAGGACGTCCGCCGAGGTATTGGCTTTCCCAGGTAAACCACCGCGACGTCAAGTAGTCTTGGGCCAGATCATAGACGCCTGCGAGAGCGATCCCCGCCTTGAATTTCTTCGTCGTCGCCAACAACCAAGCCGTCATGTATCCGCCGTAACTCGCACCCGCGACCGCCGAGCGGGAGGTGTCGATCCTCGGATCATCTTCGAGAACCTCCAACCCGGCGAGAATATCCCGGGCATCGCCTCCTCCAAGATCCTTGTAGCTCGCCAAGCTGTACTCCTGTCCCGCACCCGATGACCCGCGATAACCCGGCAAGAAGACCGCCCAACCCAACGCGGCGAACGCTTCGGCATCGCCCACGGTGACGTTGTCGAGATTTCTCCAATGGGGTCCGCCGTGAATCAAAGTCAACAAGGGCCAAGGCTCGCCGTCCTT
>JALUUK010000131.1 GCA_027021395.1 Acidobacteriota bacterium | reverse complement strand
CTCGTGGTCAAAGACGCCGAGACTCGCGCTCCGGTGGCCGAGGCACCCGTGACTGCGAGATTGGTCGCCCGTGGTCTCGACCCGGTGCTCCTGCTCGAAGGAGAGACCGACGACGAAGGTGAACTCGCCGTGGCCATAGCTCCGCCGCCGGCCGTAGCCTCCGCCATCATCTTCAGCATCGATTTCGCCTCGGGGATCGGTCGCCTGCGCGTGGAAATGAGCGGGACCGAGGAAACCGTCTCCCCCCCCGTCGAAGAAGTCTCCGCCGTCTGAGTCCGACATCTCCAAAGCCCATCACCGAGAACTCGCTCTTTCAGACACCTTCGAAAGCGGGACGGTTCGCAGTTCAAGCTCAGCTCTCCTAGGTCGGAAGGGTAGGAGGTCCGTATCAAGAATCTCTTTCGGCTTCAAAGAAGTCTTGCGCTCGAGCGATGATGCCCCGCATCGCAAACGGACGGGTCATGACACCCGCATCGACTTTTCCGCCGGCATCGGGACGATGGCCGTGACTTCCTTGCGAAGGTAGGGTGTATCGTCGATTCCTCGGAAAACGCCTGTTCTTGGCCGAGAATCGGCCTCTTGTGTACTCTGATGGCGATCGCACGGTGTCGCTCGACTCCGTGACGAAAGGCTATGCCGGGAGACGAGATGTCAAAGCCCATCGTACGACCGTTCTTGGTGCTCGCGGCTTTATGGATCTGCTGGGCATCGATCTCGTCGAACGCAGGAACTCTGCTCGTCGCCAACAAATCCGACGATACGCTGAGCTTCATCGGCATCCCATCCGGAAAGGAAGGCGCACGCGTCGTCGTCGGCGTCGGGCCGCATGAGGCGGCCGTTTCGCCCGACGGTCAGCATGCCGTGGTGACGAACTACGGACGCAAGGACAAGCCCGGCTCGACGCTTTCCCTCGTGGACCTGAGGCGATCGAAAGTCATCTCGACGATCGATCTCGGTGAAGGAACCCGGCCCCACGGTCTCGCCTATATCGACGACGAGACGATCGCGGTGACCGCCGAAGGTGTTTCGGCTTTGCTTCTCGTCCATCTTGCGAGAGGTGAAGTTCTCGCTCGTATCGAGACCGGTCAGCGCATCTCGCACATGGTCGCCGTGACGCCGGATGCCCGTCGAGCATTTGTCGCCAACATCGGATCGGGATCGGTCACGGCGATCGATCTGAAAAAACGTGCGGTTCTCGCTCAGATTTCGACCGGTGCAGGAGCCGAAGGTATCGCCGTCTCTCCCGACGGCCGCCACGTCTGGGTCTCGAATCGCGAGGCCGATACGTTGAGCATCATCGACGTCGCCAAGCTGGAGGTGATCGGTAGCGCCAAAGCACCGGGTTTTCCCATCCGCGTCGCTTTCGCGCCGGACGGAAAGACGGTCTACGCCTCTTCGGCCCGGACGGGCGAAGTCGCCTCGTACGACGCGAAACGCTTCGTGGAAGTCCGAAGAGTCAAGATCTCAGCAGAGGTGGACAAGGCGAGAATCGAGAACCGGCTCTTCGGTGAGCGCTTCGGCCTCAGTCCCGTGCCGGTCGGCTTGCAGCTCACCCCCGACGGCTCGAGCCTCTTCGTCGCCTGCACCAACGCCGATGTCGTGCTGGAGCTCGACCCCGCCACGCTGAAGGTCAAACGCGCGATCTCCGCCGGCAACGAGCCCGACGGAATGGCCTACCTCGGAAAATAGTGATCTAGGGCTTTGCGCGTCGGCAGCGGGAACGGGTACAAAGGCGGATCTTCCTCTATGCCCTCGGCGATCTTCCGCATGGTCTCTCTGCCGCGGCCGCTCGGGTTTGGCCGGTCTTCATGTTGAAGCTCGTCCATCATGAATCGATCGATGGCGGGGGCGGACCGGATGCGAAGGAGAGGAAGTCGTAAGGTGGCGCCGGCCGGCATCAGCGTGAGCGGGACCGGACGGCGGCTTTCATTTCGCGTTCGACGATGCGCTTTTTGATCTCGTCTTTCTTGTCCTTCTTCTTGCGGCCGTGCGCGAGGCCGAGTTCGACCTTGATGCGGTTGGCCTTGAGGTAGATGCGCAGCGGAACGAGCGTGTAGCCGGCACGCTCGGTCTTGCCGATCAGGCGGCGGATCTGGTGTTTGTGCAGGAGGATCTTGCGCACGCGCTCGGGTGCATGGTTGTCGTGATAGGCGTGGTCGTAGGGCGCGATATGGCACTTGAAGAGAAAGAGTTCCTCTTTCTTCACCCGCGCATAGGCATCTTTGAGTTGGACGCGTCCGGCACGGGCGGACTTGACCTCGGTGCCCAAGAGCACGAGCCCGCCTTCGAAGGTTTCTTCGATCTCGAAATTGCGTCGAGCCTGTCGGTTGACGGCGAGGTTCTTCTCCTCCCCGCCTTTTGCTTGCGCTGCACCCTTCTTGGAGTTCTTCTTGCCTGCCATTTTCGCCGACTCCTCTACCTCAACGTTGCCAGTCAGGGCATAATGGCGCCAGTTGTCGTGGTTATTCCTCTTCGTTTCGTCGTTTCCTAGGAGATATCGACGTTGCTCATCGTGCAAGTCGAGATTCCCGGCCGGGCGCGGTCGATCACTTGTCGTGTGGAATCGCGGGCATTCGAGATCGGCGACCGCTGCGTGGTCGATACCGGCGGCCGTCGGGTCGTCGGGACGGTTTCCCGTGTTCCGCTCGATCTGCCCTGGGAGCAGGGGAAGCCTCCCGGGAGAGTGATTCGTCCCGCAAGGCGCCGCGATGACGAAGGCGCCGCACACGCCGAGGCCAAGGCTTCGCGCCTAGTCGAGAGAGCGCAAAAGATCGCCGACGAATTGAAGGTGCCGCTGAAGATCTTGCGCTCGGAGGTTCGCAACGACGGCAACCGGGTCGTACTGATTTTCGTTGCCGACGGTCGAGTGGATTTTCGGGAGTTGGTGCGTCGCCTCGCCCGCGAGTTCAAGGCGCGCGTCGAATTGCGCCAAGTGGGCGTGCGGGATGGAGCCATGCTGCAAGGGGGAATGGGGCATTGCGGCAGGGAACTCTGCTGTTCGAAATTTCTCACGTCGTTTCGGCCGGTTTCGATGAAGATGGCCAAGGTCCAGGGATTGCCGGTGAATCCCGCGCGCATCTCGGGGCGCTGCGGGCGCTTGATGTGCTGCCTGCGCTACGAGATCGATGAATCGGGCAAGTTCACCGGGGCGGGATGTCGAGGGTCTTGTCGAGAAAAACGCGCCGAATCGGAGGAATGAGCGGCAGGGTTCACTCCGCCTCGAGCCGGATGCCATGCTTTGCGAGCATTTTCTTCAACTCTCGCCGCGGCCGGTCGAGTTCTCGGGCAAGTCGGCGCAGCGCGCGCCTGCGATCGCCGCCCTCCTCCGCGAGGCATTCGACGAATCGAGCGAGGATCGCGTCGTCATGCGTTCGGGATGACTTCGCGCCGTCGTCGCCGGAAGTGACGATCACCACTTCCCCGCGAATGCTCGCTCGCTCCGCGAATCGGCGAGCGAGTTCACCGAGCGTTCCGGAGACGATTTCTTCGTGCATCTTGGTCATCTCGCGACAGATCGTGGTTCGTCGGTCTCCGAAGATCTGTACGAGGTCCTCGAGGCAGGCAAGGAGGCGGTGGGGCGCTTCGTAGAAGACGATCGTTTCCTCCTCGCTGCGTAAGGCTTCGAGTCGGCGACGTCGGGCGGGCCGCCGTGCGG
>JALUUK010000130.1 GCA_027021395.1 Acidobacteriota bacterium | reverse complement strand
TTCGGCTGAAAGGAAGCCATGACCGGCAGCGGCAACGTAAAGATCCTGGAAGATGGCGATCGACGGGTCTACCTCGTCGGGACGGCCCACGTCTCGAGCCGAAGCGTCGAGGAAGTGCGTCAGGTCATCCAAGAAGTCCGCCCGGATACCGTCTGCGTCGAGCTCGATCAAAACCGATTCGAAGCCATGACGGATGAGGAACGATGGAAGAAGCTCGACATATTCGACGTCATCAAGAAGAAGAAGGTCCCCTTCTTGATCGTCTCGCTCGCGCTAGCAGCCTATCAGCGACGCCTCGGTGAGAAATTCGGCACGGAACCCGGCGCCGAGCTGAAAGCCGCCATCGAGGAGGCAGAAAGCATCGATGCCGAACTCGTCTTAGCCGACCGCGACATTCAGATCACCTTCCGCCGTATTTGGAGAAACACTTCCTTCCTCGGCAAGCTGCGCTTGTTGTGGACCCTAGGAAATGGTTTTTTCGACGACGAAGACGTTCCGGAACAACAGCTCGAAGAACTCAAGCAAGAAGATACGCTCGCTGCGATGCTCGGCGAGTTCGCCGAGAAGCTGCCGCAAATCAAGGGCCCGTTGATCGATGAGCGCGACCAATACTTGATGTCTTCGATCGAAGATGCTCCCGGAAAGACCATCGTAGCCGTCGTCGGCGCAGCCCATGTCCCGGGGATGCTCGAAAACCGCAACGCGTCCATCGATCGCGAGCAACTCAACGTGGTTCCTCCGCCCGGCCGAGTAGGTAAGACGATCAAGTGGGTGATCCCCGCCCTGATCCTCGCGGCATTCTCCTACGGCTATTTCAAGCATTCCGGCGAGGGCCTGCGAGAGATGATTCTTGCCTGGATGCTGCCGAATTCCATCATGGCCGCATTGCTCGCCATGGTGGGAGGTGCCCGTTTCCTCTCGATACTCACAGCCTTCGTCGCATCCCCCATCACCTCGTTGAACCCGACGATCGCCGCCGGAATGGTCGTGGGGCTGGTCGAGGCTTGGCTGCGGCGACCCACGGTAGAAGACTGCCAACGGCTGCGTGAAGATGCACAGACTTTGCGCGGGTTCTATAGGAATCGCTTCACGCGGGTGCTCCTCGTCTCTGCGCTTGCAAGCATCGGCTCCGCCGTCGGCGCATGGATCGGGGCCACATGGGTCGTCACTTTGCTGCGTTAGCCCCGCGCGAACGAAGAGGCCGCTTACAAAAAGCGAGACTTCGAATGAGTCATGATATTTCGTTCACTCGAAGTCCCGAGAAAAGGAACCGATCAATGAGTCGGCAAGTCCACGGTAGCACCAGCTCATTCGCAGATGAAGTACCCCATAGATGTTGTTGCTGAAGAAAAGTCGCAAACGTTTCCGGCGCTCGACCGAGAGCATTCTCCCCCGGAGGCTCCACCAAGACCCAGGCTAAGGCGTGTGAATCGCAGCCGGGATGAACCAGCGAAGATCACAGGAAGCCGGCTCCGCTCGGCTCCACGTCGCCGTGCGCAATGTCATCGCCGACATCGCGGCCGTGGAGAAATGGAATGCCCCGCCACCCACCATTGTCGAAGTCAAAGCGGCGACCCACGGCAGGTGTCCTACGAGAACGAGGCAACGGCAATGCTTGCTCGTCTCCGAGATCACCTCTCCGAGATCGCCGAGCGAGTGCTCATAGAGGCGCGCATCGATCTCGATCGACGACGTCCATCCCGCCGCCTCGGCCACGAAGCCGGCCGTATCCCTCGCCCGAAGTGCCGGCGATGCCACGATGCGATCAGCTTCGATCTTGCGCTCCGCAAGAAAGGATCCAGCTCCGCGAGCCGCGCGCACACCGCGCGGCGCTAGAGGACGGTCGGCATCACCACCATAGGGCGCATCCCAATCCGACTTTCCGTGCCGCAGAATGATCAAGGTTTTCTTCATCCAAAGACTCCTGCTGCGATGCCCCGCGGAAGCGGACATCCTTGCACTTGGCGCGGGTCGTCTGCAAGGCGGAAGCATCTCGTTTCTTGCCCTTGCCCGGAAATCGGCGCATATAGGGAGAACTGCGTGCTGTCGGCCCGCGGCATGGAGGGTTGTGTGCACTGCTCACCCCGCATCACCGTACCATTCGACCGAGAGGCCGCAGGTCGCCTCGAGGGTCTGTTGCTGTTCGCATTGCTCGGCACCGCGCGAACGACCCACCCCTTCCGGAGCATGGCCTCCTACGAGGAAATGGCAGATCCGGACATTCAAGAATGTCCTGGAGCATCCGTTCCTTCGTGGAGCGGAATGCCTCGAGCGAAATGACGGTGAGGGATCTTCAGACATTTCCACTGCGACACAGCTCGTTTCTGCGACGAGCCGTCGTCACCTGCCTAGCTATCGCGGCTTCATTCCCCATTCGCTCCGACGATGGACCGGGCATCGACGCCATCTGCGGGGCCGTTGATTTCCGCGATGCCGCCTGCTACGAGATCACCCATGCGTTGGAGTTCAAACGTTCTCGCGCCGTCGTGCACCTGCTTCGCGACGGGCTGCCACATTGCACCGGATGGCTGGCCTCCTGCGAGAATCACATCATCACCAATGAGCACTGCGTCGGTTCGCAGGCGGAACTCGATCGTATCACTTTCGAATTCGAATACCAACGCTCGGAATGCGGCGGGGGCAGTGCGGTGCCGACCCTTCAGCTCTTTGGAGGAACGCTCCTCGAAGTGGATCCCGCTCTCGACTATGCGTTGATCATGCCCAATCTCGCCGGCAACGACCCCCAATCCGTCTATGGCTACCTGCAGTGGCGTACGGTCAACCCGGGCATCGATGAGCAGATCTATATTCCTCACCACCCCAACGGCGACCCAAAGCAATTGTCGATCGAGAGCACACATCCTGAAGACCAAAGCGGTCGATGCGAAGTCTTCTCGCTCAATGAACCCGCGTGTTCCGGAGGCCCCCCCGATATCGGCTACTATTGCGATACCGACCGCGGGACCTCCGGCGCACCGTTGATCTCCGTCCAAGACCACAAGGTCGTTTCACTACACCACTGCGCGGACTGCCCGAATCGAGGCGTACCGCTAGCGAATATCTATAGTGATATTCAGGCTTCGAACAACCCGCTGCCCGCGTGCAGCACCTGCGGCACACTTGCCGTACCACAGAACCTTACGGCCGCCCCGGGAGGAACGAACTCCATCGACCTAAGCTGGGACGAAGTCGGCGGCGCACCTCGATATCGGATCTATCGCTCTCGCGACGGATGCGACGGAGCCTTCGACTATCTCGCCACGACTCCGTTCAATTCGTACACCGACGAGTCGGCATCCGGCAACGTAGATTACTCTTACCGTGTGAGTACGGCGGATGACTGCGACGGAGAATCGCTCCTTTCCGAGTGTGCAACGTCCTCGACCAATGGTCCCTGTGTTGACGCGCCGTCCTTTGCCGGGCTAGCCCTTGCGCAAAATACGCGCGAATCGACATGCCGCATCGACCTCGAGTGGGTTGCCGCCGACGCCTTTTGCGGTGGCCCCGTGCGCTACAACGTCTATCGTTCGCCAACGTCGGGTTTCACTCCGTCCGCGGCGAACCTTCTCGCAGCATGCGTCACTTCGACCAGCTATGCCGATGCTTCCGTTGCCGATGATCAGTTCTACTACTACGTCGTGCGCGCTGAAGACCTCTCCGCCACCGGAAGCGGCGCATGCGGAGGCGGCGTCGAAGAC
>JALUUK010000129.1 GCA_027021395.1 Acidobacteriota bacterium | reverse complement strand
GGGCTTGGCGGATCGCGACAGGGTGGTGATGGGCATGGGCACACAGTTCGGCGATCCGGCCTATCGCCGGGAATTGGACCTGAGCGGAGACCGCCGAATCGACCAGCGTGATGTGGATCTGATCGAGGCATCGCTATTGGCCAAGGGGTTGATGCGCGAGTCCGAGAAATTCAGCGCCCATGGGGGCGAGCAGCCTTGACCCCGCGGCAACGATCTTAGAGATTGATCCTCGAGGGAGGTACTTTGACCGATGGGGCGATAGTCGATGAGGGTTCGGTGTGCGAAAGCGCATCCGCCGGCCGCTCCTCGTCACGAGAGGCGGCGTTCTACAAGTCCGTCGTGCAAGGGATGCGCTGCGGTATCGTGACGGTCGACGGCAACGGCTGCATTCTCACCGTCAATGGTCTAGCGAGGGAAATCCTCGAACTCGACGGGCCGATCGAAGAGGGATCTCCGGTCGAAGACGTGTTGTCTCGGCATCCGCGTTTGGCCACAGTGCTTCGCGACTCGTTGGAGATGTCCCATCTTCCCAATCGCGCAGAGATGGAAATTCGCTCCAAAGAGGACGATGGACGAACCATCGGTTTCACGATTTCCCCCATTCGCGACGATGGCGGGAGCGTCGACGGCGTCGCGCTCTTCTTCAAGGATCTGACGATCGTCGAGCGTCAAGAGGAACAAGACCGGCTCCGTGATCGTCTGGCAGCGTTGGGGCAGATGGCGGCGAGCCTAGCGCACGAAATCCGCAACCCGCTCGCCTCCATCGACGTCACTGCGACCCTGCTCAATAGGAAAATAGATGATGTCGAGCAGCAACGTCTGCTCGACAAGATTCTCGATGAAATCGGACGGCTCAACCGGATCGTTGCGCACGGGCTGGAATTCGCCCGTCCGCTGGTTCCCGAAAGAAGCCTGCGTTCCATGGGCGAGTTGCTCGATGTCGCGCTCGAAGAGGCCTGCGCTCGCACGCCCGATCAGCAGATTCGCGTATCAAAGATCTACCATCCGGATGCACCGCCGGTTCCAGCGGATCGCACGCTGATGATCCAGGTCTTCGTCAACCTCATTGCCAATGCGATCGACGCCATGGGGGGACAGGGCGAACTCGTACTCGAGGTCGTACCGGTCAGTCGTCCGGAACGAGAGCCTTCGGCCGTCGACGTACTCATACGTGACAATGGTCCGGGGATTCCCGATGAAGTGAGACAGAAAGTCTTCTACCCGTTCGTGACGACCAAGAAGGACGGTTCGGGTATCGGTTTGGCGATGGCGAGAAAAGTCATCGAATGCCACCATGGGGTGATCGACGTGGAAAGCTGCGAAGGCGAGGGAACGTGTTTTCGTGTGCGTCTACCCGGCGCGACGGAGGAAGACGGCACGAGTTGGTCCGCCTGACCTGGACCATTCACGAAACCTTCAAGTGGGAGTGCTCTCAGTGGAAGGCTTCATGAATATTCCAGGCTAAGTAGGAGAGCGCAATGCGCAAGATTCTAGTCGCCGAAGACGAGCGCAACCTGAGGGAGGGCATCGCGGAAGCGTTCCGCGATGCCGGACATGAAGTCGTCGAGGCCTGCGACGGGAACCAGGCTCTCGGCCTGCTTGAAGAACAGGTTTTCGATCTGGTCATCACCGACTACAAGATGCCGGGTTGCGACGGTCTCGATGTGCTTCGCCGGGCGCGTATGATCAGCGAATCGATCGCAGTGATCATGATGACGGCCTACGGGACGGTCGAAGGCGCAGTTCAGGCGATGCGCTGCGGCGCCTACGACTACATTCAAAAGCCGTTCAATCTGGAAGAACTCGAGATCAAGGCCGAGCGTGCACTCGAACACCGGCGTTTGCTCTCGAGGCTCGAAGCCTTCGATCGGCGTGAACTCGTAGGTCGTTTCGACGGCATCGTCGGTGAGGCGCCGGCTATGCGCAGGGTCTTCGATATCGTCACCAAGGTCGCGCCTTCCAACGCGACGGTACTGATTCTCGGAGAGACCGGCACCGGCAAGGAGTTGATCGCCGAGTCGATCCACGGCCACTCGAAGTGCCATGACGGCCCCTATGTCAAAGTCAACTGCGCCGCATTGCCTGAAAACCTGCTCGAGTCGGAGCTTTTCGGTCACGAACGCGGTGCGTTCACCGGTGCCGACCGTCAGCGTGTCGGTCGATTCGAGATGGCCAACGAGGGCACGCTCTTTCTCGACGAAATCGGAAACATGTCGCCCGGAACCCAGGCGAAGGTCTTGCGGGTGCTGCAGGAACGCGAGTTCGAACGGCTCGGCGGAACGCGTACGATCAAGTCGGATGTACGGGTGATTGCTGCGACGAATCGCGATCTCGAAGCGGCGATCGCCTCCGGAGATTTTCGCGAGGATCTCTACTATCGTTTGAACGTCGTCACCGTGACGATGCCTGCGCTACGAGAACGCAAGGAAGACATCATTCCACTGGCAACACATTTCTTGCAGCGTTTTTCCCAGGACATGAAGCGTCCGATGCGTGGGTTCTCGCCGGGCGCGTTGCGCATGCTGACGCGCCACAATTGGCCCGGGAACATCCGTGAACTCGAAAATACGATCGAACGAGCCGTCTTGATGGCCGACGGCCCGATCGTCGACCCCGGTGATCTCACCGTTGGATCGAACCGCAGCGACGACGGCTCCGCCGCCGGATCGACCGTGCTCAAACTTCCCGCCGAAGGAGTCGAACTCGACCAACTCGAGAAGATGGTCATCATCGAAGCACTGAAGATGAACGATTGGGTGCAAAAAGATGCGGCTCGCTTCCTTCGCATTTCCAGCCGCGTGATGAACTACAAGATCCAAAAATACGAAATCACTCACGCCCGCTGGACCCGCAACCGCACCCCCGCCTAGTACCCCAAGGCGAGGCCGTCTTTGCGGGATTCGGTGGCACCGGAAAGGACGCCGGTGGACGGGTCGCGGCAGACGATCTGGTAGCCGCCGAAGATTCCCACTCTGGATTCGAGACGATGGCCGCGCCTTTGCAGGTCACGCAGGACTTCCATCGGAACACCGCTTTCGAAGTGAACGGCGCCGCCGTCGTTCATGATCGTGCCCGTGGGCTGCGACGAACCGGAATGCACGAATCGCGGCGCGTCTCCTGCTTCCTGTATGTTCATGTCGAAATCGACGAGGTTGATCACGACCTGGGCATGTGCCTGGGGCTGAGTCGCTCCGCCCATGACACCGAAAGCGCACCAGGGCTTTCCCTCTCGGGTGAGAAAGGCCGGGATGATGGTATGAAACGGCCGCTTGCCGGGTTTGAGCTCATTCGGATGTCCCTCTTGCAACGAAAACAGTGCTCCGCGGTTTTGCAGGCCGAAGCCGAGCGAGGGGATGACGTAGCCCGAACCGAAGCCGGTGTAGTTGCTTTGGATCAGTGAGACGAGACGCCCCTCGGAGTCTGCGACGGCAAGGTAGGTCGTATCGCCGCGTTCGAGACCGGGGTTGCCCGGCTCGACGGTGCGTGCCGCACGTTGCATGTCGATCAGGGCTCTGCGTTGGCGCGCATAGTCTTTCGACGCGAGTCGGGCGAGGGGAATTTCGCTCATGCGTGGATCGGCATAGAAACGCGCGCGATCGGCGAAGGCGAGCTTCTTGGCCTCGATCAAGAGGTGCCAGAAATCTACGCTGTTGCGGCCTAGCGCCCGCAAGTCATACGCTTCGAGAATGTTCAGCATT
>JALUUK010000128.1 GCA_027021395.1 Acidobacteriota bacterium | reverse complement strand
GGAGGGCCGACCGTCAACCTTCCGGCTTCATCTCTGCGATGAAGCGATCGGCTTCGGCGATCGACCTTTCCATCTCTTCGATGAGCGCATTGACATCCGCCTGAAGCGCGCTCGAGGTTTCCTGCAAAGAGCCGAGCGCACGCGCATTGAGGTTGTGCTTGAGGAAGAGCACCCGCTCTTCGAGCTTTTTCAAGACAGGATCCATATGCGAAGCAGCGCGTTCCATCGATGCGATGACTTCTAGAGAGCGACGGCGAGTATCGGAGAGTTGCTCTTCGCTGATGCGACGCATCTCTTTGCTGGTGTATTTCTCGAGTTCGCCTTCCCACTCCTCGAAGAGCTTCTTGGATATCTTCTTGATGCCCGAGATACGACGACGCACTTCCTTGGCCTTCTTCTCGCTGGACTCGTATACCGCGCGCAGCTTCTTGTACCTCGACTCCAGCTCACCGCCTTCGTATGCGACCACCGACTGGAATTCCTCCAAGGCGTCACGAAATTGCTCCTTGGCTTCCTGCTGGGCGTGATTGGCTTTCGTCACACGCTTGGCCAGCAAATCGCGCTTTTCCCAGCCGACCTTTTCCAGTGCGCTGAGATAGATGCTCCCTCCGGACTGGTAGCAGCCAAGCGAAAAGCAGAAGAACAGGAACACGGCAACAGCGTGGACTAGGATGGGATGTCTCAAAGTTCCTCCCGAATGCGGCGGCTCCATGGGCGAGGCCACGATTCAGAAGTCTATGTGACGACGAGACGTGCGAGCAAGCTCGCCGGACCTCGCCATGCTCCCGACTTGCGAAATGTCAAAAGCACTGAGGTTCGAGATCGATTCCAACTCGAGCATCGGGCGAAGTATTCGACGCACCGAAGGAACTGTCGCTAGCACCGTTCTGAGATCGCGCCAAGTAGTAGTATCCAAAGCCGGAATTGGGACCCACTCTGGAATCGACATAGGGCGTATCGGGAATATCCTCCCCGAGACAGGTCGCGCGATCGAAGCCGGCGTCTGCCCGAAGCTCATCCAAATCGCCGCTAATGAGATCGTACACCGTCTCTTCGCCGTAGGTTGGATCCTGACTCGTCCAAGAGATCGTCGTACTGCCGTTCTTGGCCACCATGAGACCGGTTACTTCCGCCAAAGCAAAATCACGGACCGCTGCACTGAATATATCTCCGTCATCGATACGCCGATCCGGCCAGAACGGAAAGAACAGGTTCGCTGAAGACAGAACTTGAGCATGTCCGCCGAGATTCGCCCCGTCGCCGGTCGGCTCGAGAAAAGGCTGGTCGCTGATCGGGAAATCCGCTTCAAAGTTGCCGCCGCCGTCGCGGGATATCTTCCCCCATACCTCGATGCTACCGTCACCCGTATCGTTGCGACGGTCCATCCACACGATACGAAGGATGCCGTCCGGATCGACGCTTGCTGCGGGCAGGTCCTGGTTTTTCCCGTTGCCGACCGAATCGTCGTTCAGACGGAGTCGCGGTAACCAAGCCCCTCCCGCGCCGGGCGGGCGACGAGAGTAGAACAGGTCTGAATCTCCGGTACCGGAATCCCAAGAATAGACGCAATGAACCATTCCGTGGGTTGGCCCTCCGGAGCGATCGACTGCCAGTACCGGCGGATCACCCCAAGTATCGGCCACCGTCTCCGCAGCTTCCCATGTACTCCCGCCATCAAACGATGTGGATGTTTGGATCTTCTCTGGGAAAACGGAACTCGACCATCCGACCCATAGCTGGCTATCCGGACCGACGACCATCGGTCCTGGATTGTTCGATCCTGTTTCGCCGGGGGTAGCCTTTGCGGGAGAACTCCAGGTTTCCCCCTGATCGTCGGAGTAGACGACATAGATCTGTCCGATTCTGCCATATCGAACGTAGAGTCGGCCATCGTAGGCACCCCCGCTCTCATCGCAAAGAATCTGTGGTTTGTTTTCGTTACCGGTATGTACGCGAGCCGGAGTGCGCACCTCCCAAGTTTCTCCCCCATCCATGGAGCGCAAGACTCTGAATGCGTAGTTCGGGTTGATATCGTAGTAGGTCGCGAACGCTGTGCCATCCGAACAGAAAGTGACCGTACCGTGTCCTTGACGATTGGATTCCCAGCCCGGAAGAATCCCTGAAGTCTTCCAAGTCTGACCACCGTCGCGTGAAACATAGTAGCGAATTCTCGAGTCGCTGATGTTTCGATCGAAGCTCTCGCCACTGAGAACGATGATATGCCGTCGATCTAGCGGATTGACCGCGACAGAAGGGTCGATCTGGCGGCCACCCGGGGCCGTTTGATCAACGCGAACGTTTACCCCCGGTGAAACCTCCGCGTATGCCGGATAGAACCACGTTGGTGCGACTAGCATGAATGACGCGACGACGAAGATTTGGCTCATCGATTTGGGGGAATATCCGACCTTGACTTGATGCATCTTCTCCTCCAACGACCTCTTACCCCCATCTTGAGCTCTACGTCGAGATATTGGAGCACGCCAATATTTTGTTTTTGTGTCTGTGGGCAATGGGCCGGCACGTGATGCTCGATCCGATCTCAGGAACACTGAGGATTTCCAACGCATGTGGACCTCTTGTTGAGAATGCTTCGACGCTGCGTCCGGCGAGGCCGGAAATGAACGTCGGAGTCGAAGCGAGAAACCTTTCGAACCATTCGACGTTTCGCGAAGTATCCGAGCGCAGCGACTGCCGTGTGTTTTCGTATCGCGAATACGAGGCGCTAGGGGCTACGGGCACGCTCTCAGGCGCTGCTCGCTGCGGCATGGGTTGCTCCCGACCGAGCGCTCCGCGCCGGAGGAGGCCGCCCCAAAGCTACCCTCGAACGTCCCGTTGAGCGCGGTCACCAGGAAGAAGCGGCTGCCGCCCGCCGGGATGATGGTCTCGGACGCACTGCCGCCGGTCGTGCAAGTGACCGGGGTGTGGGTCGTGAAGTCGGGGATCGCGCCTTCGTAGACGGCGAAGTCGTCGGTCTCGGTGCTACAGGAAGGGTCCCAAGTGAGGTCGAGCACGTCACCGGCACCGCGAGCGACCTTCAGGCCGGTCACATTCCCGGGCGAGCCGGGAAGCGACAGACCGGATAGGCGCGTGCCCGGTGTCAGACCACCGTCGTACCACAGACTCCAAACCCCGCCGTCGTACCGCGCCACTTGGTCCGGTGCGAAGGTCTGACCACCGACCGTCGTGGGCGTGTCGAAGGCGAAGTAGAACGTTCCGTCGTCACCGCGGTCGAATGCCGCCACGTTGGCCTCGGGCGCTAGTCCGGCACCGGCGGCATCGAATAACGGCGCGAGCGTACCGCCGTCGACCACGGCGATATCGGCCGGCAGGAACGTGACGGCACCGACCGTTTCCGGGACATCGAAAGAGAGCGCCAGCCGGCCGTCGGCGAGGCGGGCCACGGCGTCGATCTGAGCCGAGAGCGGCACCCCGAGCGGGGCGCCGTCGAGTTCGAGCGAATAGGCACTGCCGCTGCGCCGGATGACGTCGCGCGGCAGGTAGGTCGTCCCTCCCGCCTCGAACGGTGTATCCACGCTGAAGAGAAACGCACCGTCCTCGAGGAGGGCGATCCCGGTGATCGACGCCGAGTCGGGGAGTCCCGCTGCCGGACCGTCAAAGCGCAGTGTGTGCACGCCATTGAGGTCGAGCACCGTTTGTGATGCGAGAAACGTCAATCCGGAAAGATCGGTCGGCTCGTCGGGCGTGAGCGTCAGCTCGACGGCTCCCGTCGGTACCGCGAAGAATGCGAAGAGCACCAGAGCTGCGCACGTGCCCCCGCGGCGATGGGGGGAAGTTCTGAGAAAAAACGTCGTTGAATGCGGCATCTCGGCCTCTTTTTGCGGTCCCGGTGAAAAGGTCTTCTCGCCCGAGCGCCTGTTACACGATCGGCGCAGTGTGCGGAGCCCGGCCTCCTCGAACCAAAGAGACTGAAAGTACGAAGCGACCGAGCGGGCACGACGTTGCCGTCGAAGCGTTCATGAGCCATCGAGCTTCGATCTCCCGTGTAATGAGATACCGCAGACGCTGACCTGTTGGACGTGCGCACCGCCAATGGAGGCAACCATGAACCAGCCGATTCGAACCACCCCTTTCTTTGTCGTACTGCTCGCCGCGACGACCGTGGCAACCGCAACCGGAGGTGCCATACCGATCTGGCAGGTGCCTGTCACGATCGACCAGCCCGGGGCCTACTACCTGAGCCGTGACATCTCAGCGACCGACACCGGTGCCGCTCTGATCACGATCGCAGCCGACGACGTCACGCTCGATCTCGCCGGCCATCGGGTTGAGCGAACCGATACCAGAGGTGACGTCATCGGCACTGCGTCGAACCCTGCCAACGTCACGATCCGGAACGGCACCGTCATCGGCGGCGCGAACGGCGTCAACCTCGAGAACATCGCCGGCTCCAGCTTCAGCGTCCGAGTGGAAAACCTGACGGTGAGAGATGCGGCGGCGGACGGCATCCGCGTAGCGACGGGGTATGAGGTCCTCGTTCCGTCCCATGTACTGATCCGCGACAACCTCGTCGCCGACAGCGGGGCAAACGGCATCCGTGTCTTCATTCTCGACGCGGGTCGTATCTCCGGAAACGTCGTGCGTGCCTCCGGCCAGACCGGCATCGTCGTCGAACTGTCGGAAGCCATGTTCGTCCGCGAAAACAATGTTGTGGGCAGTGGCGCCCACGGCGTACACATCCTCGATTCCAATTCAGTCGCGGTGACCTACAACCACCTAGCACGCAACGCGGGCTTCGCGCTGCGATTCGAGGGAACGACGGACAACAACTGCTACCGCGGCAACCGCCTGCTCGACAACAGCGGCGGAGACATCGGTCGCAACAACGAGACGCAGTACGAATCGCTGCCGTGCACCGACAACCCGAATTGATACTTTTCGTGCTGCGTTCGGTGCAACGGCGTCCCGCATCTTGACGCGCGGGAAACACTCGACGGGCTCGGCCGATCGGATTTGACGGCTTGCGGGAATCGGCCGGCCGGCCTTCGACCACGCTTGACCGTATCCCGTGTATCGGAGAAGGAACTGCGGCGATCGACCGTTTCGCACCTGCCCCGCGGAGGATCCGGCTTGCCCGGCGCTGCGCGGCTCCGATTCTACGCAGCGTCTCCCACTGCCAAGGTCCGCTCCACCCTATCGGCATCGTCGCGGTTACAGCGCTTCGAACGCTATTCAGCTTCCCGCACGACCTGAAACGTCAGACGTTCTTGGGCGAATGCTTCGTTCTCCGGAGGCTCGAAGGTCCAACTTCCCGGAGCGAGACTAGGTAGCCGCGCGATATACCAACAGGGTCGGTCAGGGCCTAGAGGTTTCAGCCCCACCTTGTGGGTCGTGCCATCCTGCGCCGTGAGCATGCCGTCGATTGGGGCCTCTTGGTCACATCCATAGCCGAGAAGTGTGATGGGATACGCCGAGCTAGGAATCGGCCCCATCGCGGGCAACGGTAGAAGTTGTCCTTCAAGAAGTCCATAGCGATGGGCGACGATCCAGGAAGGCGTCTTCCCCGTATGCCATGCGGTTTGCGTCTGCGCTCCGTTCTTCCCGCCGTGGCTTTCAGCGATGACTCGGGTCGTTGGCTTGACGCGATCGAGTTCGATCTTGTAGAGATAGGTTTTCGCACCCGTTCGGCGTAGAAGCTCGAGTTCGGCGGAGTCGATCTTTTCGGTAAGGCTGTGGGTCGTGTCCACATGTCCGGTTTCCGGGTTCCGCCGGACGATGCTGCCGTTCTCGATGGTGGCGTTGAGTGTGATACCTAGAACATCACGGGGAAGGCTCTCGTCGATTGAAATACGAGCAAGCAGCATGGCCTGCTTTTCACCGACCATCCAGAGCTTGGTTTTGAGATCCATTCCGCGGCCCCATCGTGGTCGGAGCCGCCTAGCTTCGCGCTGCTCCTGCTCTAGTCGAGGGCTCGTTGCACCGATCGCAATCAGCGACTCCGCTCTGAATCTCGGCTGCATGATGTCCGTCTTGAGCGAGATGATTGCTCCTTTCGGAACGGTCACCAGCAGTCTGCAGCCGTATTCTACGAGCCTGCGCTTCGTCTCGACCGCAGTGCTGAGGGTGTCTTGACCACGCCAGTAATGACCACCTGAATTCCATGCCATCGAGCCGATGCCATAGGCTAGTGGCACAAGAGAACTTACCGGACGTCGCGTATCTATGATCACACGCGCGGGAGCGAGCTTTTGATTGAGCCTAACGAGTTCTTCTGCGGCTTCCGCATCCGTCGGCAGATCGGCTGCAATGATCATGATGGTCTTCCGGTGACCATCGGTTTCCTCGGTATCCGCAATGGCATTCGCCATGGCCTCGATCGAAGTCCACCATCCAAGATCGTGAACCGGCCGGATAGCGGGCGGATGACTCTCATGAAGGAGGTCGTCAAGCGCGTCGAGCGCCTCGTCCGGCGAGTTCAGCCAACCCGTCGTGATGTTGGGTGCTTCACCACCCATGTATGAAGCGAT
Source organism: Acidobacteriota bacterium (assembly GCA_027021395.1). Lineage (GTDB taxonomy): Bacteria > Acidobacteriota > Polarisedimenticolia > J045 > J045 > JALUUK01. The sequence continues at coordinate 9,686 of JALUUK010000128.1, read as the reverse complement.
CATGACGTGATCGCCGAGGTCCGGGCGGAAAACATCTCGGATCATTGCGCGAGCTTCACGAAATGCCCGGGCACGTGTGGAACCTTCGTGCTCTAGGTTGTCGCAATCATCGAGATGCACTTCGTCGAAATACAAGACCACGTATTGCGGCTCCGGGGTCCATGGCAGCCCCCTTGCGTCGAAGCCGATCCTGTCGATGATCACCTTCGGATTCGTTGCCGGCGTGTGCCATTGTCCATCAAAGTAGATTTCCACGTCGGAATTCAGGTCTAGCGTTGCGCAGCGCTCGAGATTCCCGTCCGTAGGCCATGCGGTCATCTCGAATTGGGATCGCTCGATGATGGCTTCAGAGATCACCGCCGTTTTCTGAGGTTCCTCAGCGCGACTGGATCTTTCGAGTTCGCTCCCCGCCGCGAACGTTGCGCCGAGCATAGCGAAAACGAGCACGACGCACGATGATTTTTCCATAGCGCCCCCTATCTTGGAAACGACATGCCGCCCTCCACCGAGTGAGCATTCAAACGTAGCCGGCTCGCTTGGGGGATTCACGAATCATTGCAGTGCCACTATGTCCACCGCCGGGGTAATCGCTACCGGCGAATCGATAGTTGCCGGTGAATCGATAGTGCCGCTCTCTCCCCTCCAAGACCCCCGAAACTCGTCCCTGATCATACATCACGCTTGGTGGACTCATTCTCCATGTTCCGGCAGCGGCCGATTCTTTTGCGGCATTTCAGCAGCGGATATCTCGGATCTCGGGCCCGCCAACCTTCAAGAAGATGGTCCGGAGTATGAGACGACGCGCCACGATCTGATAAATGGCGAGCTTCCGATTCCATCTCTTCCTCATCCTCTGTCCGGATCCGCCGTCCCGTTGGTGATTCGGAACGCACATCCGCGCCGGGAATCGGCATTCCGGTCGGCTCAGGAGTCGATGCCTCTGTCGCGAGCCGCTGCGATACCCTCTACAGCGTTCCGCGGGATCTTCTCTACCCACGGCAGCGATCGGGGCTCCTTGCGTGACACCTCTTGCTGAGGTCCGGCCATCGAGGAAACCCGTGCCGAGGTCCTGTTGCCGAGGCTGCGGCTTCAGGGGGAATTCGGGCTCGGAATGCGCCGGCGAACCGGAAGAGGCACGTTGCACAAGCCGACGCGGCCGACCTCGTCGAGAAACCATGGCTCACGGCGGTGGCGGCGTGCATCGACGAATCGATCGAAAGTTTCGGTATCGGTTCGCAGTGCTTCGAGCTCGCTTCGCTGCTTCGCGGGGATTTCCGCTGCGAAACGGATCGTACGGATGGGAACGCGCTCCTCCGGCGTTTCGAAAAAGCCCAGCGCACCGCTTCCTCGAGGCAATGTCGTCAGATGCTCGATGCCTTGCACGACACGGCCGAGCAGAGTGACGTTGCGATCGAGATGGCGCGGTGCGTGACCGGTGACGACATAGAGCTGCGCGGCATTGCCGCTGTCGGGCGCCGCATCGCGTCCCGCTCCGAGCATCCCGTAGCAGTGAGCCAGCCATACGCGCCCTTCCGGCCCATCGCGCCCTACCGGGAAGCCGGCGACGAAGCCGACCTCGTCCGCATAGGGATCGCGACTGTCGAGACGATGGAATGGAAGCCCGGCTGCCTTGCGAAAGTACTCACCCGGCAACTTGGTCTTCGCGCTTCTCAGTGATTTCGCCCCCTCCTCTCCTTCCGCCGGATCACCCCACTGCACGACGTAGTTGTCCTGAGAACGAATGATGAACAAGCCGTCGAAAAAACGCTCCTTCACCAAGATGCGTAGATTGGCCACGTGCTTCGGCGCGAACGAAGGCGCGAGTTCCATGATCACACGTCCGGTGTCGAGTTCCATGTACAGCGTGTTCTGCGGATCCAGCGCGCGCCAATCGCTCGGTTTCGAAGCTGTGAGCACATCGGCCATGGTCTGCGGTGTGCCCGCCCGGCTCTCGTCCCGCTCGTCGTGATCGGCCGAAAAAGCCCCACCATTCGCCTCCGCTTCCGCCGGCGCCTGAACTCGGCAAGCCTGTCCGAGGCTCGAGGCCATCGCGACGAGAATCAAGAAAAACGACAGGCGCCGAGGCCGCATCGTCGAGACCGCTCTTGCTCTATGCATCGATCACCTCCGCCGCCGGCTAGGCCGGTGCGTGCTTACCGTCGGACTCTTGCCGCCAATGGAACCGTGCCGGAGCGAGGCTCGAAACGCAGGTCTCCGCCTTGCGCGACCGCATCAAGATTTCCTAAATCCCGTCTTGTCGCGACCCGCCATTCCGACGATGACCGCATGAGTCGTCGGATCCTTGGAATCGTAGAGCATCGCCCCGCCGGCCATCGCTGAGCCGCCCACGTCAAAGCGACATCTGAGACAGAATGCTCCGAATTTTCCGAAGGAATCCACTTTTCGCTCCTGTTGGTAGGTGCAGGAGCCCGTGCACCTTGGCTAACCCTCCGATCTTGCCCCAAGCGGCCGCGATTTCCCATTTCCCCACTCTCCTTTCTTCTCCAAGCGAGTTGAATCAGAATGGAAGCACTCTCCGAAACGACAGTGGGTCATGAGCGCCCATGTGACCGGCGGCACGCTAGCCGGTCTAAGGGAAGGTGTATATGGATGGAAAGAAGAGGGATTCCCGCCCCGATGAGGAACTCGTACGCGCGGCCAGGGACGCGCCACGGGGGGATATGCGTGCCTTCGAACAGCTCGTAGAGCGACACCGGCGTGCCGTATACACGAACTGTCGCTACCTCAGTCGCTCGGAAACCGATGCCGACGACCTGGCCCAGGAAGTCTTCATCAAGGCTTTCTTCGGACTTCGTCGTTTCGAAGGTCGCGCGCAATTTAGGACATGGATTCAACGGATCAAGATCAACCACTGCCTGAACCACCTCAAGAAGAAGGAAGGCAAGACCTTCGTACCGGTCGACGATCCGGAAACACAAGCTGAACAAGAGCTGCAGGTCGATCCGGAGGCGCATCGCGAACTCGATCGGGAAACTCAGCGACAAGCGATCGACCGGGTGCTCGACTCCATGTCCGACACATTGCGCCTGCCGCTCTTGATGCGCGACATGGACGGCTTGAGCTACCAGGAGATCTCAGAAAGTCTCGGAATCGGACTTTCTGCAGTGAAGATGCGCATCAAGCGAGCCCGAAGCGAATTCAGGCGGCACTACGCCGCCATGACGAACGAGCCGGTCGGCGGAAAAAAAGGGGACAAAGAATGAGCGACGAGCAACAGTCGAAAACGGACGATCCCGACGATCGGCCGATCGAGATCATCCGAGATCTAAGGCGCGAGCCCAAGGCAGGGTTTCTCCTGCGTTTGAGGCGGAAGATCGACCGGAGAGTCGTGGCGGGTGATATCGCCGACGCGTTTCTGATGACTCCGATTCTGCTGCTGATCCACTTTCTGGAATTGCTCTATGGCGTCTTCGATCAGAAAAAGGAAAAGGGAGAGTCCGCATGAACCAGGCTTCACAAATCAAGGAACAGCTCATCGAGTCGATTTCCGCATTGCTCTCCGCGGTGATAGAGATGGCTCCGAGGGTCATCGCCGGAGTCGTTTTGTTCATCCTGGCGCTGATCGTCGCCAAGATGGTCGAACGTATCCTTCGAGGCATGCTGAAGAAGATGCATCTCGAATCGTTGGCCGAGAAAATCGGCCTTGCCTCCACGCTTGCTCGTTTCGGCCTGAAAAAACCGTTGCACGAGCTGCTGCCGCGTTTCGTCTACTACCTCTTGGTGGTTCTATTTGCGCAGATTGCCGCGGAGGTTCTGGGAATCAAGCCGATTTCAGAGGCCGTCTCGTCGCTCTTTGCCTATCTACCGAATCTGATTGCAGCTGTTCTCTTGCTCTTGATCGGCAGCGTCGCCGGTCAATTCGTAGGTAGAGCCGTTGCACGTGCCGCGGAGGAATCCGGACTCGACTTCGCCTCATCGCTCGGCAGCGCCGTCTCGGTCTTGATCCTGCTGCTTTCCGGCATCATGGCCATCGGACAGCTCAAGATCGACACCGACATCATCCGCATCGTGACGATTTGTACTCTGTCGGGCCTAGGTTTGGCGTTCGGCTTGTCCTTCGGCCTAGGAACCCGCACCGTGACGCGCAGCATCATCGCGGGTTTTTATGCGCGCAAGTTCCTCTCGGTCGGTGAAGAGGTCGAAATTCATGGTCAGAAGGGGCGACTCAAAGCGATCACGCCCGTACAGACGCTTCTCGATCGCGACGGCGATACGGTGGCCATCCCGAACGAGAAGCTTCTCGACGAAGTCGTTTGCCGAAAGAGCGGACTCTAGCTGCCAAGCAATCGATCGAGTGCGGGCTAGAAGTTTGCGACGAGCGATGCCGACAGAATCGTATCGGTCGTGTCGAAGCGGTAGATGACCGGGTCGAAACCCACGGCTTCCAGGACCTGCTCGACGGGCTGTTTATCGTAGAAGACGGAGTAAGAGACCTTCAATGCCAGCCGTGCGTTGAGACTGGCCGTGACGCTGCTGATCCAGATACCGCGCAAGTCTTGGGTCACATCGAGGTTCTGCAATAATTCGAGCGTGGAAGAAAACTCCGCCGTCTCACTCAGAGCGCGTTTGTAGCCCAAAAAGCCCCGCGCCCCGGCATAAGAAGCACTCGTCGGGATGGTGCCTGCGACGAAGGACTCGCTGGTGTAGTTTGCTCCGAACTCGCTGGTCAGTTCGTGCTTGTCGGTTTTGAAGATCCGGTAACCAACTCCCGCACCGGGATTGTAGCGGTTCTCGATCCCGGCGAAGCGATTGCGCTCCCATCCGCCTGCGACATACCAATAGAACCCCTCGCGAATATTGCGAATGAACTTTCCTCCGAGAGTGTACATCTCGGCGGTCGCTTCCGTGATTTCGTTGATATCGAGACTGCCGTTCAGGTTGGCGACGCTTCGCGTGGTGGTATCGCTCTTGAGCGCCGAGGCGGTCACGGTCAGGTTGGACGCGGCCCAGTTGTAGATGAACTCGTTGGCGAAGGACACGGTGGTGGTCTGCGAGTTGCCGCCGGTGGTGACGAAGGAGAACTCCGCCTTATTGGTCCATGGCCGATCGTTCGCTTCGTCCTCGGCCTGGACGAGTCCGGGTGTTGCCGTGATCAAGGCACAAAGTACGATTCCTGGGCTGATTTTCGCTCTCATTGTCATTGCTCCTTCCCTCTCAGGCGATGCGGTGCGCCGCGCAGAGCGCGGAAAGCATCCGTGCCGAGACGCAGAGAAAAACGGAGCCGCCGAGGCGGCCCCGAAACGCGGATACGATACATCATCATCGTTCAGTGCGAGATCATCGGATCGAGATTTTTTGCAGCATCGATCCACTTGGCGACGACCGATGCAGACGGAACGACACGCGTCAGCTTCTTCTCCTCGTTGACGGAGTGCATCGCCGCCGCAAGGTTCTCGCTGTTGCGATTGCGAAGTTCTTTGATCGTATCCACTCCCGCCGCCTCGAGCAATTCGGCGAACTCACCGCCAACGCCCGAAACCCTCATCAAGTCGGCCATGTTGGCCCACTTGAGCAGAGTGCTCTCGCCGACACCGGTCTTTTCCGCCGCCGTCTTGCGCCCCTTGGTGTCGCAGCAGAGTGTGAGCAGATCATCCGTCGTCTTGATGCCGGCACCTTCGAGCTTGGCGGCGCTTGCCGGCCCGATCCCTTCGATTTCTTGAATCTTGTATGCCATGGGTTCTTCCCTTTCCTGTTCCCTGAGCCTGTTTCAGGGATGTTCTCGACGCGCGAGTTGCCGCGCGCACTCTTGCCGTTTCGTATGCTTGGGACAACCCTCCCGCCCTGAAAGTCACGCGCGATCCGAAGATCCGACCGCGATGGAGGAACTGGCCCCTCTGTTTCCGCGCCCCGAAAGCCCCTGACAACGCCGTGCGCTCTTGCATCGAAAGTCCTGGAATCGGAAGTTCCTACGAACCAGCGACTTTCCACGGCTAACACGTCGAGGGCTCTCCGTTACCCATCGTCGAAGATTCCAGCGGACGAAGCGGATGACCCGTTTCCTCACTCCGCTCGTCCGCACGCCAAGCCGGGTTGCGAAGCCGATCCCGCAAGCACCGGCCGGTTCCATGCTGCTCGTCAGTCGATACGCTTGATTTCCACACGACGGTTCTTGGCTTTTGCGCCTTTGCTTTCATCCTTTTCGATGGGCCGGCTCTCTCCGTAGCCGCGAGCGGTCACACGTTCGCCGGAGATTCCTTTGGAGATCAAGTACTCGCGTACCGACTCCGCACGTCGCGCGGAAAGGCGTTGATTGTAGGACTCCGAGCCGTCCGAATCGGTGTGACCACCGACTTCGATCTTGACCTCAGGCCAGTCCGCTAGCGAAAGCGCTACGCGATCGAGGATCGAGCGGGATTCATCGCTGAGTTCCGCGCTGTCCGTTGCAAAGTGCACACCTTCGAGCACGAGTTTTCTCGATTCGTCTTGAAAGAGCGCAGCGACTTTTTCGCAGCCATCATCTTTGACTTCCGCACCGGTGGGCGTGTTCGGGCACTGGTCCAAGCCGTCGAACACACCATCTCCGTCACTGTCCTTCGGGCAACCGGCGTCATCCACCCGAACACCTTTGGTCGTACCTGTGCATCGGTCGATACCATCGAACACGCCGTCGCCATCACCGTCTGTCGGGCAGCCGTTCGCGTCGATCGTAGCGCCGGCAGGAGTGTCCGAACATTCATCCTCGCCGTCGAATATGCCGTCGCCGTCGGAATCCACCGGGCAGCCCTGCCGATCGACCAACCACATCTTCGCAGTTCCGGCACATTCGTCGATACCGTCGAATACACCGTCATGGTCGGAATCGACCGGGCATCCCCGTTCGTCGACGACAGCTCCGTGCGGTGTATCGGGACATGAGTCGCGTCGATCCCGAACTTCGTCCCCATCAGCGTCTGCAGTCCTGCCGAGCCCCCAGGCATAGGAGACGACCAGCAGACCGCGCGTGATGTCGTCTCCATCGAGACCGTCGTTCGACAGCGTGCGATCGGCTCGAATCTCCCAGCGAATGGCATCGTTGTCTCCAACATCTCGACGCTGTCCGACCCCGAGCGACGCGAAGAGACGATCGAATCCGCCTCCACCGCTGAGGTCGACGTTCATCCATCCCGGTCCACCGGCAACGAACCAACGGTTGCGACGGTCTTCCGGCGAGAGAAATGCTTCGAGACCTGTTCTCAGCGCCCATGTCGACGCCGAGCCGCTGCGGCGCAGAGGGCTGATCTCGGCACGGTAAACGTCCGCAAACCAAGCCCAGCTCGGTTTGAAGTGATAGCCGCCTCGCAAACCATAGGCGAGTTCTGCATCACCTAGACTGCGATGCTGCCCGACGAGGTTCTCATCGGGCAGGAGAAAGCCGATCAGGACACCAAACTCTCCATCACCCTCTTCCGCTAGCGCCGAACCTACGGCACCCGACAGGAGCAGCACGAAGGAAAGAACGAAACAAAGGCCGGCGGTGCGAAGAACACTTTTCGACATGCGAATCTCCTATCTCGAGGCACGCCGTGAAATGTCCGTAGCCGTGCCCTGGTGTTTTCGTCTCTCGCTCGCTAGAGACACTTTGCGTATCGCGGAAAACCTTCGCGACTGAAACCAAGCAACGAGGCGGGAACGACCGGCTGAGTGTTTTGGGTTGTCGTTCCCGCCCCGGACCACCCCGAGCTCTTCGCAGGACCCGGGCCGATTCCCGGCGCTGTTGCCCTCGGTGATCAATGCTTTCAAATCGACTAGCTCACCTGCTCGCCCTGAAAGATGTGCACGTCTCGCTGCGGGAAGGGAATGGTGAAGCCGGCGGTCTGCAGGTCTTCTTTGATCTTCTGCGTCAAGGCGAAACGAAGATCCCAATAATCACCCGGCTTGGCCCATGCTCCGACGAGCAGATTCACCGAGGAATCCGCCAGTTCCCAGACTTCGACCAGAGGGGGGGGATCTTTCAAGACACGAGCATCGGCGGCCAGCACGCCCAAGATCAGTTTTCGAGCTTGGTCGATATCGTCTTCATAAGCGATGCCGAAGGTCATATCGACGCGACGGGTGTCATTGCCTGTGAGATTCCGAACCGTCTTGCCCCATGCTTCAGAGTTGGGAATCACCACTTGGACGTTGTCGAGCGAATCGAGCGTGGTCGTAAAGAGCTGAATTTCGCGCACTGTGCCTTCGACGCCGGCGACTTCGACATAGTCCCCGATACGAAAGGGCCGAAAGATCATCAACATGAAGCCGGCGGCGAAGTTGGAAAGCGTCCCTTGAAGCGCTAGACCTACGGCGAGGCCGGCCGCACCGAGCACGGCAATGAAGGACGTGGTCGGCACACCGAAGAGATTCAGCACGGCGATTCCGACGAAAGTCAGTAGCAGGTAGTAAGATAGGCTTCCGACGAACAGCACCAGCGTTTGCTCGAGTGTCATTCGCCCCAGTGCGCGTTGGACCGCACGCCGCACCAAGCGGGCGACGAGCCAACCGAGAATCAGGACGCCGAGCGCGCCCACGACTTTCACTCCCCAGGTCGAAACCGCCTCGGCCACGGCGTCGATCATGGCTTGTCCGTTGAACGTCTCCATTGCTTTCTTCCTTCGGCCCGCATCGGGCCCGGCAATGAAGACGACAAAAGCGAGGCGAGAAAGTCACACCGGAAAATCACCGGATATGGTGGATCGGATGGCGAGAGGATTGCGAGACGAGATGATCGAAGCCGTCAATCCGGCGTCATCTTCTTTTCGAGTTCCGCCCAGCGCTCATAGAGCTTGGATACGCGCTCGAGCGCCGAGGCCAGTTCGGCGCTTCGTTTCATCAGAACTTCAGGATTCGCCGCAATGCCGGGATCTTCGGCACGTTCCCTAGCGGATTCGACCGCGGCCTCCGCTTCGAGAAGCTGCTCTTCCATCCCATCCCATTCGCGCTGGTCGAGATAGGAAAGTCGCCGCTTGGCTTTCGGTGCAGCGTTCGCATTGGGCTTCGATTCCCGCCTTCGGGCCGCTGTCTTCTCGCGTCGAGCGGAGGCTCTCTGCGCGGCGAGCATCTCGCAGCGCCGTCGATCCCACTGCTCGTAGCCGGCAAAGAAATCCGCCCCTCCGCTGCCGTCGAGCGCGAGAATGCCGGTGGACAGACGATCGAGCATGTGGCGGTCGTGAGTCACCAACACGAGCGCACCGGGAAAGTCCAACAGCGATTCTTCCAGCACCTCCAGCGTTGGAATGTCGAGATCGTTGGTGGGTTCGTCGAGCACCAGCAGATCGGCCGGCTGCAGCATCAGTCGTGCAATGATGATGCGCGCACGCTCGCCCCCCGAAAGGCGCTTGATCGGTGTTTCGAAGTGCTCCACTCGAAAGAGAAAGCGCTTTGCCCACGCGCTGACGTGCAGCGGATCGTCGCGGTAGACGACGGTGTCTCCCTCCGGAGCCAGTGCGCGCCGAAGCGTGATATTCGGGTCGAGCTGCCGGCGGTTCTGGTCGAAGTAGACGACCCGCAAGTCGTCGGCTTGTTGAACGCTTCCGCTGTCTGCTTCGATTTCTCCGACGATCATGCGTAAGAGCGTCGTCTTGCCGGAACCATTGGGGCCAAGCACACCGAGACGGGTTCCGCGTGTCAGCGTGAGATCGAGTTCCCGGATGATCGCGCGCTCGTCGTAGTTCTTCGTCAGACCTTTGCAGGCCCAAAGGCGCTTGGTC
>JALUUK010000127.1 GCA_027021395.1 Acidobacteriota bacterium | reverse complement strand
TTCGCGGGCGAAAGGTTCTCGTCGTGGAAGATGGGCCGACGCTCACCCACGGAGGCATGGGGATCGGCGCCGGCTGGTACGCGGCGAAAAGAGCCGGTGCCGCGGAGATCGTCGATCCGCGACCGCATGCGGTGGGTTCGCTCGCCTCCACCTTCGAAGCCTTTCCGCAAACCACCGGCGTGCTGCCCGCCATGGGCTATTCGGCCACTCAGATTCGCGAACTCGAGCAGACCATCGAAGCCACGGATTGCGATGTCGTCGTCGTCGGCACTCCGGTCGACTTGACGCGCATCCTCGAAACCGGCAAACCGATGTGCAGGGTGCGCTATCGCCTCGAAGAACAAGAACCGGGGCGCATCGTCGCGTTGATCCGATCCGTGGTCGGCCTCTGAGCGTTCACCTCATCGCTCGCCCGCCGCATCGGCTTCGATGCAGGAGGGATCGTCGTTCGTCGGGTCGTTGACGCGACGTGACACCGGATAGGCGCTCATATCGTCCCACGGCCTCGGTGCCGACAAGGAGTCGAGCGAAGTGAAATCGGTGGATGGGTCGAGCCATGCCTCGAAATGCTCGGCATCGAGAACGACCGGCATGCGGTGGTGATAGGGCTTCATGAACGCATTCGCCGCAGACGTCAGCAAGCAAAAGCTCTCGACTCCGGTCTCAGCGCTTGGCCGGCTTTCCCACAGGCCGGCGATCGCGAATGGAGCGCGATCTTTCCGAAAGAAATAGATCGGTCGTTTTTCGCCTCCATCTTTCGCCCATTCGTAAAATCCCGTCGCGGGGACCAAGCATCGCCGCTTCTTGAAGGCGTCGCGAAAAAAAGGTTTGACGGCAACCGTCTCGCTGCGCGCATTGATCATCGCCCGTAACGTTCCACCCGGCTTCATCCAAGAGGGGATCAGACCCCAACGGAGGTCATCGAGAGTGCGCGTCCCCGTCTCGGCCGAAGATCGACAAACCGGCACTTCTTGACTCGGTGCGATATTGAATCTCGAAACGGATGGAGGTCTATGCGAAAGACCGAGCAGATCCCTCAACACGTCTCCGGGCGCATCGAGCACGAATCGCCCACACATCAGACTCTCTGATCTCGGCGACGGCTAAGATCCGCTGCAATGTCCCGCCGCATCAATGCCCCGCAGCGGTGATGCGTGCGAGCGCGTCCACACTGAACTCGGCGACCGAAACGGGGTGAATGATGCGGTAGTTCTCCAAGATGGCCGGCGAGACCTCGCCGAGTCGGCCGATCCGTCGCCCTGCGGCGAGGACTTCGGCTCCGCGTCCCTCCAGAAAGAGCGGGAGATCTGAAGGAACGAAGTCGAGCGTGGCCGGATCGAGCAGCGGCCATTCCGCAAGCAAGGCATCGACCGCCGAGCGGATCTCCGCATAGCCGAATCCGTCCCCGGCGAGCGCGAATCCGGCCATGAGTTCTTCGCCTGCGCCGGTCTCTTCTTCCGGACGCAGGCGGCCCACCAAGCCGACTTCGCAGATACGTTGCGGATAGGGATGGCCGAGATTGATGGCCAGCGTATCCATCAACCCGGGAATGGTCGAGACGCGCACCATGGTCTGCTCGACCGAGATCGGGTGTTCGAGACGGATGAAGTCGTCCCTTCGCTCGAGACCGGTCTTGTCGAAGCTGGCCTCCTCCGAACACAAGGCGAGCGTCATCACCTCGAGAAAGCCCTGCCCGATCAGAGCCTGGCGCACGCGACCCGCTCTCTCCTCGCGGGAGTCCGCGGCACCGTAGGTGGCGGATGTCAGCCCCACCTCCTCGAGTCGATCGTAGCCGTATGCGATGGCGATGTCTTCGCATAGATCTCGCGGATGAAGAATATCCGCGCGCCATGCCGGCACCTCGACGCGGATGGACTCGCCTCGAACCTGCGCATCGTGCCTCATGGCCCCGAGGTACGAGACGATTTCGTCGGCGGAAAGCGGCGCTCCGATCAAACGCGCGGCCGCGACGGGATCGATATCGACGATCTGCGCTTCGAGATCGGGAACGCGCCGCGTCTCTTCCCCATAGGCGATGTCGACGGTCCGCGCATGAGCGCTCGGCGTCGTTTCGAGCAGAGAGCAGATGACGATGTTCAGGGCGCGATCGATGTGGCGGTCATCGAGTCCCGTCACGTCGATCAGAACGTCACGCGTCTCGAGCGTGACGCGGGTCGCTTCGCTGTTGATGATCGGCGGCATCGACAAGACGGCTCCCGCCTGATCGCTCAGCAAGGGCACTCTGCTGCACCCTTCGAGCAACTTCGCGAAGGCCTTGCCCTTCGGATGCGAATCGAGGATTTCGGCCGGCGTCTGCTCGGCCGAAGGGTCGTCGAGGTCGTAGCCGAGCGGAACGAAACGCAAGCCGTCGCGCTCGGCGGCCGCATAGCGAAGAAGAGGCCCGCGAACTTTGGCCAGATCGTAAACACCGATCGACGCGAGCTTCCTATCCCGTCCGAGAGCCCAGTGAATCGTTTCCTGAAGCTTCATCAACGAGCGCAGCGATCCATCGTCGAAAGCCAGGTCGTGCAAGGTCGCTGCGACGATGCGCGGCCGGTGAACATCCGGTCCCGCCAACGCGGGGTCGACTTCGATCCGCCACTCTCCGGTCTCGAGGCGATAGCGCGGCGCACCGCTTTCCTTGCCCAAGAATCCGCGCATCGCGCGGGCGAGACCGGCAGGATCGAAAAGATCCGGACGGACCGCGAGAAGCTCCATGCGCAAGACCTTCACTTCTCCGGCAGGCGTCGGCGCGTGCGCCTCCGAGCGGAAATCCGCACCGCAGATCTCGCAGGCGACGGGGGACTCGTCTTCACCCACTTCCGCGAGCGCTGCGCAGCACTTGCAGCGGAAGCGCCGCATCGTCGTCCAACCCTCGACCGAACAACCGAATCGGTGCAGTTCGTTCTCGAGCAATGCGCGGTCTAGGGTCTCCCCGAAACGGGCATCGAATTGGTCCAATGGAATCCCTACGATCGGCACAGCGGAGCCTCCTCGAGCCATTCGAGGTGAGAGAGGTAGATCTCGCGAATGTCGGAAAGTTCGAAGGCGAACATCGCCAGCCGTTCGAGACCGAGCCCCCAGGCCAAGACCGGCACGCGGCAACCCAATGGCCCGGTGACCTCCGGACGAAAGACCCCCGCCCCGCCCATCTCGACCCAATCCCGGCGTGATTCCAGCCAGACGAAGACCTCGACCGACGGTTCGGTGTAGGGAAAGAAGGCCGGTCGGAACTGGATCTTTTCGAAACCCATCTTCCGATAGAAGGTGCGCAAGAGCGTGAGCAACGCTGCGAACGATGCCTTCTCGTCGACGACGATGCCGTCGACTTGGTGAAAGACGGGCAGATGTTTGTAGTCGATCGTTTCGCGGCGAAAGACCGGCCCGACCGAAAAAACCTTTTGCGGGGGATGCGGAGACTCGGCCAAGCGGCGAATCGTCGCTGCCGTGGTATGAGTTCGCAAAACGCAGCGCGCCGCCTGTTGCCGATCCCATGACGTACGCCAGCCGATGGAGCCGGTCTCCCCGCCGTCTTCATGGGTTCGGCCGACGGCGTTCACCAACGCCTCGTCGGGCAGTTGTGCGCGCCGGGGCTCGGCGAGATAAAACGTATCCTGCATGTCGCGCGCGGGATGATCTTGCGGCTGAAAGAGCGCATCGAAATCCCAAAACGCGGATTCGACCCAAGGGCTTGCCGTCTCGTCGAAA
>JALUUK010000126.1 GCA_027021395.1 Acidobacteriota bacterium | reverse complement strand
ATGAAACCTAGATCTCCGAAAGTCGCCGGCTGCGATCGGAGGTTCGCGCCGGCAGGTTGGCCCGGATCATCCATGAAGCCCTTCGTCGCAAGCCGCCCGCAATTGAGTCCTCTTGCTGGAAAGTTTCATGAGCAACCGGATGAGGCTATCTCGAGTCTTGGGTCGATCGCTTCACGCCATTTTCGTGACGCAGTGCATCGTCCGGGTTAGTTCTCGTTCATGAGGATCCGCCCCGCAGGGAGCGAGATCCGATCCAGATATACGTTGTTTCTCGGTTCATGCGACTTATTTACCGGCAGCGCGGCGATGGCGTCGAGTACATCCATCCCGGCCACGATTTCGCCGAAGACGGTCGAGCGTCCGGACCGCTCCGGTATCGGTGCGAGAGCGATGAGAAAGCGGCCATCCGACTCTCCCGGCCACATCGATATCGAGGCGACGGCCCCCCTTCGGACGGGCAACGGGGAGGCGCCCGCGGTGTAGCGAAACCCGATGGTCTCGAGGTACCAACGGCGGGTTTTCCCCGCCAAGATGTCTGTCGCCTTCATTCCATCTCGGCGGAGGTTCTCGACTAGGGCCCCGAGTCCGAGGGGAACCGGTTGGCCCAAAGCGTGAAGGCGCCGGTAGCGCGGGTAGATCTCCCGCTGCCACAAGTTCTCGATTTCTTTTGGGTCGGTGATCGGTCGATCGAGGTGCGCCATCCGCCCGCCGTCGATCTCATCGGGAACGATGCGGTTTTCGCCCACGGGCATCGCTTGGCCCTCATCGGCATCAGGGGGACGGCAGCCGAAGACGAGAAAGCCGCCTGCGTGCGATTTGCAGACGATGGACCCCTCGTAAGAATCGCGCAGCGCGAGAAAGCGGTCCACATGCAGCGGAGCCCAGCGAGGATGGACTACGACCGAAAAGCTCCCCTGCGCGGTGAAGAATTCCACTCGAAGCGAATCCGGTGCGGAGGATGGGTCTCGGCTCGTTTGCATGGCAGCCTGCCGGCCGTCGGGATCGCGCAATCGATCGGACGTGCCGAACAGACAGCCTTGAAGCACCCATACCAACAGCAGAACGGTCGCCGCTCTCGCAGGAAGCGAACGACGGAAGCCGAAGCTGCCGCACGGTTTTCCAGCGCGCATCTATTGGCTCAGCGTGGCGTAGGTTTGAACTTGGACGGCGCGTTCTCCGTCGTTGAAGTAGTAGATCCGATATCTCGGGAAAGCGATCCGAAAGCTCTTCGGCTCGGTGCTGAAGTAGAAGGTCTTCGCTCCCGAAACTTTCGTCGAAATCTCCATGCCGGCGAGCAGGACCTCTTCTTCGTTGAACGCCTCGCGGGCAAAGGGAACGTCGGGAATCAAGATGGCTCCCACTTCGGCGGCTTGGCGATTCTTGCCCTTGACGAGGCCCATGATCGTGATGTCCATTTTCGAAAAACCCCGCGTGTTGAGAACACCACCGGGAATCAGCCGTGTCGCCTCTCTTCGTCCGGTCAGGGTGATCAGCATCTTTTCGAAAACTTCGAAGCGGGTTGCCGGAATCGGGTCATCGACGACGACCTGCCCGGCAATGCGCTGAGTCTCGGGGAAGTTCTCAACGAAGACTCGATTCGACTCGGCCTCGGAATACGCCGATTTGGAAGACAGCAGGGCAAGGAACAGCAGACCGATCATCACCGTCGTCGTGAGAGCACGCGGAATCGTCATGATTTTCTCCTGTTGAGTCGACCCCGCTCGAAATCGGATCGTTTCGGATCGTTCGCTGAGCGTGGCATGCACTCATTATCCGAGAATTCTCTGCGGCTGGAAAGCAGCGGAGAGATCCGATTTGCCTCGATCGGGGCCGGACCTATAATGAGCCGGCTTTCGGGACCTTCCCGGAGACTGCTTCGGAGGAACCGGATGGGGTTTAGCGCGGGAACCGCTCCGAGCCCCGGTCCGAGCGCGACCCTCGTCCGAAACCGACGGCTAGGGGGCGATTCGAAGGCATGTGGGCCGCTAGCTCAACTGGCAGAGCAGCAGACTCTTAATCTGCGGGTTCGGGGTTCAAGTCCCTGGCGGCTCACCACTCGGTATTTCGGCCAGGGGTTCCGACGAGGACCGTTCGATCACCTCCTCTGCAAGATGCGCGCGCAGGGGAGGACCCGCTTCAGGGTTGCGGCAATCGGCTTTCGGCGAGTGCCCGTGGTACCTTGCGAAAGTGGCGGAACTGGTAGACGCGCAAGATTTAGGATCTTGTGGGCAATCCCCGTGGGGGTTCGAGTCCCCCCTTTCGCACCAACTACGAAACCCATTCTCGCAGATCTGCTGTAGAGTTTGGGTGTGAACCGAACAGCGAGTTGCCGATGAAAACCGAAGTCGAAACGCTCTCACCGGTCAAGAAGCGCATCCGTCTCGAAGTCCCCGCTTCCGAAGTCGATGCCGCCTTCAAGGACGTTCTCCGCCGCCATCGCCGGCAGGTGCGCCTTCCCGGGTTCAGACCGGGCAAGGCTCCGCTGGACTTGGTGCGCTCCTATCTCGACGATGAACTGCCCAAGGAGGCGGCGCAGGCCATCTTGGATACCTTCATCCCCAACGCGCTCGAGGCGGAAAACTTACGCCCGGTGAGCGGTGGGGCCTACCTGGAACTCGACGAGGGCCAGGAATCGCCGCCTCCCGCCAGCGAAGGCGAACCTTATGCGATCAAGGTGACGGTGGAAGTTCTTCCCGAATTGGATGTCGAGGACTACGAAGGGCAGGAAGTCGCACGGCCTTCCGTCGAAGTCGGTGCCGAGGAAATCCAAGCCGAGATGGAGCGGCTGCGACAGACCTTGGCGGAGATCGTTCCGATCGAAGATCGGCCGAGCGAAGTTGGGGACAGCGTCGCCGTGAAGATCAAGGGCGAGGTCGACGGAGGCGAGGTCGTGCTACCCGAAGACCTCCGCGTCTTCTTGCTCGATGCCTCGTCGGATCTGCCGACAGGCTTTCGAGAGGCTTTGTCCGGACGCCGAGTCGGCGACGTCATCGACTTTGCTTGGACTCATGACGAGGGTGAGGACTCGCCTCTCGCCGGCAAGACCGTTCGCTATACCGGAGAGGTGCTGTCGGTGCATCAACGGACGGTGCCGGAATGGGATGACGCCCAGGCGGCGAAGTTCGGTGACTTCGACTCCGTGGCTGCTCTCCGCTCCAAAGTCGAAGAGTCGATGCTCGCTGCCAAGAACCAGGAGGCGGACCAGACCGTTCGCCGGCGAATCTTGGAAAAGCTGGTCGATCGCCATAAGGTGGAGGTTCCTGCGGTCCTGGTCGAGCGCGAGGTCGAAAGGCGGATCGAGAGGATCGGAAGGGCGATGGCCGAGCAGGGCGTCAGCCCCGAGGACAAGTCCCTGAATTGGGAGGAAATCTTCCAAGAGCAGCGGCGGGAGGCGCAACGCGTGGTTTTGGAGCGCATCATCCTCGATGCGATCATCGCCAAAGAAAAGATCGAAGTCGAGCCCGGGGTGATCGAAAATGCCATCGCGCGCCACGCCGCATCCGCAGGCGAACCCGTGGCGAAGGTAAGGCGAGCGCTAATGAAGAACGACGGCATACAAGCCTTGAGAAATGAGCTACTTAGAGCCAAGTGTGTTGACTGGCTCTTCGAGAAGGCTCATATTGTATGAGAACCCCTGAGGAACAATACGAATGCCTTTGATTCCGATCGTGGTCGAGCAATCGGCCCGCGGTGAGCGCTCGTGGGATAT
>JALUUK010000125.1 GCA_027021395.1 Acidobacteriota bacterium | reverse complement strand
GCAGAACTTCCGCCTGCTTTCCGCGGTGGGACAGCAGCCGCATCCGGTCTTGCTCAAGCGGGGTTTGATGGCCACGATCCAAGAGCTGTTGATGGCAGCGGAGTACATCGTTGCCGCCGGCAATCCGCGGGTCTTGCTCTGTGAGCGCGGCATTCGCACCTACGAAACGTCGACCCGCAATACGATGGATGTGGCCGCCGTGCCGGTGCTCAAGCAGAAGAGCCACCTGCCCGTCATCGTCGACCCCTCGCACGCCGCAGGATACAGGGAGTATGTCGCACCGCTTGCGTGTGCCGCGGTGGCAGCAGGTGCGGACGGTCTGATCGTCGAGGTGCATCAGGATCCGGAGAAAGCTTGGAGTGATGGACGGCAGTCGCTGACCTTCGAGGGATTTGATGAAATGATGAGCGGAGTGACCCGCGTCGCCGCCGCCGTCGATCGAAGTGTGACGGCGATCGGTGCCCATCAAGGCTCGGCTTGAGGTGCAGGGTCCGCTAGAGCAGTCGAGGAAAGGGTCTGTTGCTTGATGGTTGACGACAGCGCACGTGTGCTTGCTCCGCTCAGCGGCGTGACCGGCGCTTTATCGGTTCCGGGTGATAAGTCGATCTCGCATCGCGCGCTGCTGTTTGCGGCGGTCTCCGAGGGGACGAGCGAGATCATCGGCCTTTCTTCGGGCGACGATGTGCAAAGCACACGAAAGATCGTCGAGACGCTCGGCATTCACGTCGAAGAGGACGAGCGGCGCGTGCGCGTTCACGGGCGGGGCTGGCGCGGGATCGATCGTGAGCCCGAGGCCGAAGCGTTGACGCTCGACTGCGGCAACTCCGGAACGACGGCTCGCTTGCTCTTGGGGGTGCTCGCCGGCCGACGCGGGGTCTTTCGCCTCATCGGCGATACTTCGCTTTCATCGCGTCCGATGGGTCGAGTCGTTCGCCCGCTGCGGGCGATGGGGGCGCAAATCGAAGGCGGAGATGGTCTGCCGCTCGTCGTGCACGGTCGCTCATTGGCCGGTGGCTCTTGGCGGCCGGAGGTTCCTAGCGCTCAAGTCAAGAGCTGTCTTCTGCTCGCGAGCTTGCAGGCGAGCGGCAAGAGCGCGGTTCATGAGGAACGGCCGACACGGGATCACAGCGAGCGCATGCTGATCGCAGCGGGCGCGCCGATCGAAGAGATCGACGAAGGACAAGGATGGAATGTCGTCGGCGGAGCGAAGCCGCTTCGCAGCATGCGGTGGAGGGTGCCGGGCGATCCTTCTTCGGCGGCGTACGCGGTCGCGTTGGCGCTCTGCTTGCCCGAGAGCCGTGTCCGCGTGCAAGACGTGTCCGTCAATCCGACGCGTCTCGGTTTTTTTTCGCTGCTGCGCCGCATGGGTGCGCGGGTCGAATGGACGGTCGAGCAGAGCGTCTCCGAGCCGGTGGGGACGATCGAAGCATCGTCTTCGCACTTGAAGGGCTTGAGCATCGGGCGCGACGAGGTGACCGGCGCGATCGACGAAATTCCGCTCTTGGCCGTGGTCGCGACTCAGGCTCAGGGAAGTACGGTGATTCGCGGCGCCGAAGAGTTGCGCAAGAAGGAGTCGGATCGCATTCGCACGACGGTGGAGCTGCTGCGGCGGATGGGTGCCGAAGTCGAGGAATTCGATGACGGCCTGTCGCTGACGGGCCCACAGGTTCTAGCCGGAGGTTCGATGGATGCCCGCCATGATCATCGGGTGGCCATGTGCACCAAAGTGGCGGCGTCGTTGGCCCGGGCTCCCTCCACCTTGACGGGACACCATTGGGCATCGGTTTCCTATCCCGCGTTCTATGACGACATCGATCGTCTCGGTGACGTATCGTGAGAGATGACGACAGGAATGCCCACCGCTTGAAGATCGCTCTTTTCGGGCACCCTCTCGGGCACAGTCGTTCGCAAGAACTCTTTGCGGCCGTCTCCGGCAGATCCTGCCCGGAGATCGACTATCAACCGGTCGAGGTTTCTCCCGCGGGACTCGAAGCCGCCATCGAGCGCATGCGTCGAGGCGAGTGGGATGGTGCGAACGTGACGATCCCCCACAAAGGGGAGGTGCTTCGCTACGTCGATTCGCTGGACCTTTCGGCTCGGACCAGCGGTGCCGTCAATGTCATCGTCAGGAGCGGTGAGGGCGTTCTTCACGGGATCAACACCGACGGAGAGGGGTTCTGCGATGCCTTGAAGGTGTTTTCGCAAGGACCTCCCGATCTAGAGCAGGCCGGAGTCGTGATTTTCGGTACGGGTGGCGCCGCCCGCGGCGTGGGAGCGGCCGTGAGGCAGCGCGGCGCAGAGGTGACCTTCGTCACGCGACGCCCGGGGCAGCCCCCATCCGAGGTGATGTCGCTGGCTCGAGAGATCATCGGCTGGGACAGTCGCCGCTTGTCCTCATGCATCGAAGAGGCGCTGCTCGTCGTGCAGGCGACGTCCCTCGGGATGGCGCCGAGCACGGAGGAGGCCGTGCCCGCACCTCGAGAGTCCTTCCGCAAGGGGCAGTACGTCGTCGATCTCATCTACAACCCACCCGAGACCCGCTTCATGCAGCAGGTGCGGCGGCAGGGCGCAGATGTGATCAACGGTTGGCCGATGCTGGTCCATCAGGCGGCCCGCGCCTTGGATCATTGGGCGGGATCCGGTACCGGCAAGGCGCTCATCGAGCATTGGCTGTGACGCTAGAAGCCGTGCATTTCTTCGACGGGATCCCGGCGCATCAGATCTCGAACGGCTTCGGCCGGATCCTTGCCTTCGAAGAGAACGGCGTGGACTTGTTCAGCGATCGGCATGGCCACGCCGGGTCCACCAGCCGCCGACGCCTGCTCACGCTGCTCAAATAAAGCCCTGACGGTGCCGACGCCTTCCGCAACCATCTGCATCCTTCCTAGGATCTCTTCGAGGTTTTCTCCTCGTCCGATGGCTTCGCCCACCGAGCGATTGCGTGAATGAGGGGAAAAACAGGTCGTTGCCAGATCGCCGATGCCCGCGAGGCCGAAAAAGGTCTCGAGCTTTGCACCACGGGCCGTTCCGAACCGGGCGATCTCGACGACGCCTCGGGTCAGAAGCGCGGACTTGGCATTGTCTCCTAGCTCGAGTCCGTCGCAAATGCCCGCCGCGATGGCGACGACGTTCTTGAGGGCGGCGGCGATTTCCGTACCGACGGGGTCGGTGTTGGTGTAGACGCGGAAGCTATCCGAGTTGAAACTTCGCTGCACGAAAGCGGCCCATGATGCGTCTTCCGAAGCGGCAACCACCGAGGCGACTTTCGCGCGCGCCACCTCCTCGGCGTGGCTCGGCCCGCTGAGTACGCAGATCGCAGGGTCGGCGAATATGCTTTTCAAGATCTCGCTCGGACGGCGCAGCGTCTCTACCTCGAAGCCCTTCGTGGCCGAGACGATGGCCGCAGCGCGTGGAATCAGATTCTCGAATCGAGAGCAGACATCGCGAAGGAACTTCATCGGGACGGCGCTGACGACGAGGTCGACTCCATCGACGGCTTCCTCCGGATCCGCGGTGAAAGCGAGACGCGAGGGCAGGGCGATGCCCGGAAGGAAGGCCGAGTTTTCGCCGCTGCGGCGCATCGATTCGCAGTAGGCCGGGTCGTGACTCCAGAGCGTGGTCGGGATTTCGTTTTTCACGAGCAGAATGGCCAGGCTCGTGCCCCAACCTCCGTCTCCGATCACCACTGCCTTGCGTGCACGGCTTTTTGCCATCGTCGTCCATACCTCCCGGCCGCTGCGACCGCGCGGTTTAGTTTGCCATAGTTTCGCTTCAAGCTCGCACGCGTCGGCATCACGCGGCGGGCCGCTGGTTTTTGCCTCGTTCTCAGATAAGCTTCTCCCGGTCGGCGCCAGATATTCGCTGTTTCTTCGCTGACAGGAGGCTGTGCCATGATTTCCTTGCGCTACGCGCTCGTTCTTGCCCTGTGCCTAGCGGCCGGGCCCTTCGCCGTGGGAGACGAGTCGGTCTTTCCTTACGAAAGGCACGTTGAGACACTCGACAACGGGCTGAAGGTCATCATCGTTCCGATGGACTCGGAGGGGCTGGTGTCCTATTGGTCGATCGTCCGAACCGGTTCGCGGGACGAATACGAGCCGGGTCGTTCGGGATTCGCTCACTTTTTCGAGCACATGATGTTTCGCGGTACCGACAAGTATCCTTCGGAAGAATATGAGCGGCTCGTCACGACGATGGGCGCGGATTCGAATGCGTACACCACCGATGACTTGACGGCTTATCACCTCGCCGTGGCGACCGAAGATTTGCCCACCGTCATCGATATCGAAAGTGATCGCTTCCAGAATTTGAACTAC
Organism: Acidobacteriota bacterium; assembly: GCA_027021395.1. Lineage (GTDB taxonomy): Bacteria > Acidobacteriota > Polarisedimenticolia > J045 > J045 > JALUUK01. The sequence continues at coordinate 11,877 of JALUUK010000125.1, read as the reverse complement.
TCGTTGGAAGCTTTCCAAACGGAATCGGGGGCGGTCTACGGAGAGTACCGCAAGAACCGCGCAAACCCGTTCTTTTCGCTCTACGAGAAGATCAGGGAAACGGCTTTCACCAAGCATACCTATGGTCATACGACGATGGGCTACGAGCGCGACATCAAGAAGATGCCTCAGCTGTTCGACTACTCCCGTTCTTTCTTCGAACGATACTATCGGCCCGAAAACGTGATCATCTTGGTCGCCGGAGACTTGGATGCGAAAGAGACGCTCGCGACCATCAAACGGCACTATGGTTCCTGGTCGGCGGGCTATGTCGCTCCGGAAGTGCAGGAGGAACCAACGCAAGAGGGAGAGCGCAGAGCGACGGTGCACTATGAGGGAAGATCGCTGCCCATCCTTTGGGCCGCGTACAAGATGGATGCCTTCGATCCGAAGGATAAGGTGCGTGTGGCGGCGGATCTGCTCGCAGACTTGGCCTTCGGAGAGACGAGCGCGGTCTATAAGAAACTGGTGCTCGACGAGCAGGTCGTGGAATTCCTAGCGGCCGACCCCAACATGAATCGAGACCCGGGACTTTTCGATATCATCACGAGGGTGAAGGATCCGGAGAAGGTCGACTACGTGCTCGAAGAGATCGAGCAGACGATCGCCCACTATCGTGAGAATCTCGCCGATGAAAAGCGTCTCGAGGGCTTGAAATCGCGGAAGAAATACCAATTCGTGATGGGTCTCGATACGCCGGACAATCTCTGCTCGAGGCTCGCGCGGACCGTCGCCATCACCGGCGGGCTCGACGCAATCGATCACTACTATGAAACGATGCAGCAGATCACGGCCGAGGATATCAAGGCCGCGGCGCAAGCCTATCTCGATGTCGACCGGCGAACGGTTGCTACTCTCTGGGGGAAGAAGTGATGCTGAAGATGAAACGATTCGCGATCCTCGCATTGGCCGTGTCGCTGCTCTTCTCGTGTGTTCCGGCGGGTCCGGATCGTGGCGATATCGTGCTTCTGCCCGTAGAGAGCGATCCGACGGTGACGATGCAGGTCTGGTTCAAGGTGGGCGCCGAAGACGACCCTGTCGGCAAGGAGGGCCTTGCCTACGTGACCGGTCAGATGCTTGCAGAAGCCGCAACGACCAAGAACAGCTACGAGGAGATTCTCGCCAAGCTCTATCCCATGGCGGCGGGCTATTCGATTCGTGTCGATCGGGAAATGACGAACCTCAGTGGGCGCTGTCACAAGGAAACGATCGACGATTTCGTTCCGCTCTTCCGAGACGCCTTTCGTCATCCCGCATTCGATGAAGAAGATTTTACGCGCATCCGTTCGAATGCCTTGAACTATCTCGAAAACAGTTTGAGATACGCTTCCGACGAGGAACTAGGCAAAGCCGCTCTAAATGAGTTCATCTTCGAGGGAACGCGCTATCGCCATCCGGTCATCGGCACCGTTTCCGGCTTGAAGTCCATCACCGTCGAAGATGTTCGGAATTTTTACACTACGCACTACACGGCGGAAAACGCGGTGCCGGCTCTTGGCGGCGGCTATGACTCGGCAATGATCGATGGATTCCTAGGCTCCGTCGCGAATCTTTCGAAAGACGGCGAGGGGAAGCAGGCCGCACCCACGGTCGGGCCGCCGAAAACGGCGGAGATCGACGGGCTCGAAGTGCTTCTCGTCGACAAGCCCGATGCTGATGCGTCGATCTCTTTCGGTTTCCCGATCGATGTATTGCGAGGTGACGACGATTTCTACGCTCTCTGGCTCGCCAATTCATGGCTAGGCGAGCATCGAAATTCAGCGAGTCATCTCTACCAAGTCATTCGCGCGAAGCGCGGCCTGAACTACGGTGACTATTCGTATATCGAAGAGTTTCCGAACGGCGGAAGGCGCAGTGTTCCGCCGACCAACGTCGCTCGTCGGCAGCAGATCTTTCAAGTCTGGATTCGCACGCTTCCCAACGACAAAGCGCATTTTGCGCTGCGAGCGGCGGTTCGCGAACTCAAGAAGCTCGTCGACTACGGCATGACGGCGGAAGATTTCGAGCTGACTCGTTCGTTCCTATCGAAGTACGTGCTCCATTTTGCGCCGACGACGCGGGCTCGACTCGGATATGCAGTCGATGACATGTTCTACGGCATCGACGACGGACACCTCTCGCGCTTCCGTCGGCGTCTCGAGACGCTCACGCTCGAAGAGGTCAACGCGGCGATCAAGAAGCATTTGCAATATGAGAAGATCAAGATCGCCATCGTCACCGGCGAAGCGGAGGCGATGAAGAATGCGCTGGTGAACGACCTTCCGAGTCCGATCGAGTATGCGACGGCCAAGCCGGCCGACATCCTCGAGGAAGATGAAGAGATCGCCGTTTTTCCCTTGCCCGTCAGCGCGGAAAAGGTGCGCGTCGTATCGGTGGCGGACATCTTCGAGGACTAGCGGGTGTTGAAGAACTTCATCTTTTATGGGTCGATCTTTCTCGGCGCATTCATCGCTCCGATCATAGGGATGGGCCTCGTCGGCTGGTTCTTGGATCCGTATCATGAAGTGTCGAGCACGGCACGTTACCAAAGCAGTGTCGAGGAGGTTTGGGAGGTCATCTCGGATTTCGAAAAGTCCGCCGAGTGGCGGGAGTCGGTGGAGGCCGTCAAGAAGGGTGGGATCGAGGACGGTCACCAAATCTGGGTCGAAGTCCATGGTCCTCGAGAGATTCCCTTGGCTGTGACCGCTTTCGAGCCGAACCGCCGCTTCGTGATGGAAACGGCCCGGGATGACATGCCCTTCAGCGGGAGTTGGACCTTCGAAGTGCGCGAAGATGGCCGGGGCAGTGCGCTGACCATTACCGAGCGCGCGACGATCGGGAACCCCGTTTTTCGTTTCATGAGCCGCTATTTCCTCGGTCATCACACGTCGGTCGATACCTACCATCAGGACCTCGCGCGAAGACTCGGCCAGTCTGTAGAACCGGTTCACCACTAGCCGAGATGGCTCGTGAAACCTCCATGCCGAGGTCGATACCGAAGCGGCTGATCTTGGTTCGTCACGCCGAACCGGAATTCGGTTTGCCTCGTTGGTGCTCGCTCGAACGCTTCCACCGGTGGGAGGCCGATGAGTCGGAGCGGTCCTTGAGCGAGCGGGGGCGGGTGCAAGCCGACGATCTGGCTCGACGCTTGGTCGGCTACCGGCCCTCGCGTCTTTTCGTCTCTCCACTGCCGCGCGCAGTGCAGACAGCGGAACCTCTTGCGAAGGCGTGCGGGATCGAGCCCGTGCTCTGCGCCGATTTGCGAGAGGCGCGCTTTGGAACGCTCTTTCATGCCGAAAGCCGTTTGACGGCTCCGCTGATGCGCCACCTGGGCTGTCTTTCCGTGCTCTGGCCTGTTTTGCTGCGCATCGCTTGGCTATTTTGGAGAACCCATGGGTCGCCGACTCGAGCTTCGGTCGCCGAGCGAAGCCGAAGGGTCGTCGCGAATCTCGAAGAGACTTGCCTAAGCGATGAAACCGTGGCCTTGGTAGGACACGGCATGATGACGGCGTTTCTCGGTGCCGAAGTCGTCGGTTCGGGGAATCGAACGACGACGTTGATGCGATTCATGCTGAAGACCGGAGAATATCGCATACTGGAGTTGCAACGAGGTGTGTTTCGCGAGGTTCAGAGGGGGCGAGGACGCATGAGGACCGCATGAGCCGATCATTCCGCGGTATGTCGAAGAGACAATGGTCGTCGATCTTCGTTCTTGTTGCGGGGATCGTTTTTTCGGGTGGAACGTCGTGGGCGGTCGAAGGCCTCGATCCGCTGTGGGCGGGCCGGCTCGAGCGGATACTCAACGCCGAGCGGAGCACAGCCGGAAGCCCGAGCTTCGAGCGCCGTGCGGTGCTCGACGATCTCGCGGGTGAGATGGCCGCAAGCTTGGCGGCAAAGCCGCCGAAAAAACGTCTCGCTCTGTCGCGCTCGCTCGAATCATGGCTCGAAAGAAACGAGATCCCTTTTCGCCGCGCCTATCATTTCGCTTACCTCTCGAAGGGTGCAAACGACCCGCTGCAAGATCTCGTCGATCGTTGGCAAGATCAGAGGCGGCGTTGGCGGAAGGTCATGGACCGGAAAATGCATGCGGCGGGCTTTGGGGCTGCGCGTACCGAAGACGGTTGGCTGATTCTCGTCGCCATCGTTTTGCGGGATCCGCCGGCGGCTCGATCGGCGGAAATCGCCAAGACGACGCAGCAGGAACTCTGGACGCTCGAGCGCTTGGTTCACGAGCGTGTGAACCGGATTCGCCTGGAGTACGGTTTTTCTCACCTCGCTTGGGATGACGAACTCTCGCATACCGCGCGCAACCACTCGACGGACATGGCGGTGCGTGGATATTTTGGTCATGAGGATCCGGAGGGGCGCGGTCTCGGAGTACGTCTCGCCGGACTCGAAGTCGAAGAGGCGGCAGAGAATATCGCCGCGTCGGAGAACGTTGAGCAGCCGATGGAGAATGCGATACGCGCTTGGCTCGGTTCTCCCGATCACCGAGCGAACTTGCTCGGCGAGGACTTTACGAGAACGGGAGTCGGCGTCGCCGTCGATCGGCGAGGGAAGTACTACTTCACCCAAGTTTTCGCGCGTTTCGCCGCCGACGACTAGTCGCTCATCGAAAAGGCGAGATTTCCATTTCGGCTGTCGAGATTCGTCGTATGGGCTGCGTTCTCTTTACCTCGTGGTTCTTTGTCCGAGAATCCTTGGCTGCTTGCGCCGTTGGACTCTTCTTGCCCCCGTGAGGTGGAAACGTCGTACTATCTGATTCTTGCCGGCGCGGATCGAGGGATTCGGGCGGATCGGTGCGCTCGCGGGCCGGTCTCGCGGGTCGGCAGTGTATCTTCGCTGAACGGGTGGCGATGTTTCGCTCGGGGCGGTAGGAAAGAGGAGAGAACGAGATGAGGTACGCAGACTTCGGGGGGATCCGAATGAGCTTGGTCCTTGCTGCACTCGTCGCAAGCAGTATTTCTCTCGTGCCGGCGGACGATGGGAGTTATCCGCAGGGCTTGAGACCCCCGCTCGATCGCGTGCTCGAGGAGGCCGCCGAGGACGAATTGGTGCCGGTCAGTGTGGTTTTCGTCGAGCAGGTGAGCGCGGTCGACAAGTCGAGGATCGTGGCCATCGATCCCGAAACTCGCCGCCGGGAGATTCTCAGCCTGCTCAAGTCGACGGCGCGCCGCTCGCAGCGCGATGTTCTCGCGCACCTTCGACGAATGGAGTCGAGGGGTCGCGCGGCTCGACTTCGGCCGCTGTGGATCGGCAACGTCATCGGGGTCGATGCGACCCCGGCGCTCATCCGCGAGATCGCCGCGAGGCCGGAAATCGCCTGGGTCAATTTCAATCCGAAGGTCGACGTATCTCTCGAAGCGGAACAGGCCTCGATTTCCGAAAGTCCCGGAACGAATCCCTTGGCATTGGGTGGGGCGGGTTCTTTCGAGACGGCCGGCGGCGAGACGGAATGCGGCGTGGAATTGATGCGTGCTCCGGAGGTGTGGAATGATCTCGGCCTGACCGGTGCGGGAGCCGTCGTTGCCGTGATCGATTCCGGAGTGTGTTGGACTCACTCCGACATCGAGAATCAGATCTGGGTCAATCCCGGAGAAGACATCGATGGTGATGGTGTGGTCATGGACTCGGACGATGAGAACGGAATCGACGACGACGGCAACGGATTCGTCGACGATCTCATCGGGTGGAACTTCGAGGTCGGTACGAATTCTCCGGACGACGTGAATTCACACGGCTCTCATGTGGCGGGATCGGTCGGCGGAGACGGGACCGGCGGAACACACGCCGGGATGGCTCCGGACGTGCGGATCATGGTCGTCAAGGTCGGACTGACCTTTGCCGATGAAGTCGATGTCTGGAACGCAATGCAGTATGCGGCGGACAATGGGGCGCACGTGATCTCGATGAGCCTCGGATGGCCTCACAACCAGAACCCTGATCGGCGTACCTGGCGGAACAACAGCGAAAATGCAATCGATGCCGGCACCGCGATGGTGGTCGCCGCCGGCAATGAGGGATCGGGCAACGAACCGGACAACGTGCGCACGCCCGGAGACGTACCTCGCGTGATCACGGTGGGAGCTGTGGACTGCAATGACGCAGCGGCCGGCTTTTCGTCGCGTGGGCCGGTGACTTGGCAGGAGGTTTCTCCTTTCTTCGACTATCCCTATCCACCGGGCCTGATCAAACCCGATGTTTCCGGGCCGGGGGTCGGAACGAAGAGCCACAATATCTGCAACGGATACTCGACCAAGAGCGGGACATCGATGGCGACACCGCATGTCGCCGGAGCCGTCGCCTTGATGATCTCGGGCAACCCGGGGTTGACGCCGGACGAAATCAAGCAAGTGCTGCAAGACACTTCGGTGGATCTCGGCGCGGCGGGAAAGGACAACACCTACGGGGCCGGACGGGTGGATGCTTTTGCAGCGGTCGACGCGGTCTTCGGCCTGACGCTCGAGGATGTCGAAGTGCTCGACTCCGATCCATCGTTGGCCAATGGAGATGGGGGAGTCGATACGGGCGAGATCGTATCTCTTGCGGTGACGCTCAAGAACAATTGGGATGATCAAAGTGCGCAATCCATTCGTGCCACGCTGCGCACTGCGACCCCGGGTGTCACCTTGGTCCACGACTACGCCACATGGCCGGATGCGGCCCCGTTGGCGTCCGTCAGGACCTTCGAGCCTCATTTCTCGGTTCAAGTGGACGAAGGGTGCAACTACCCCATCGCATTCGAAATGTCGTTGCGATACAACGATCGCGAGTCGCTCGTGCGCTTCGAGGTTCTCGTCGGAACTCCCTTTGCCCGTATCTTGATCGACGACGATATGGAGGCGGACAGAGGATGGACGGCCTCCGGTGACGCCGTGACGGGACAATTCGTCCGGGATGATCCCCAAGGCATCTTAGACAGCAGCGGTCGGGCTGCACAGCCGGAGGACGACAACACTCCCGGAGTGGGGACCAAGGCGTGGATAACCGGCAATTCCAGTTCCATTCTCGGGGCGGACGACGTCGACAACGGCTTCGCAAGGCTCACTTCGGCATCATTCGACGCGACCGACTTCACGGAACTTTCGCTCAGCTACGCGCGGCATTTCTACGCCATACCCTTCACGGTGCCTCCGAGTGATTTCTTCCGAGCCCTTTGGTCGACTGACGGCCAAAACTGGAATCAACTCGAGGAGCTCGGGGACTCGGCAGATCAGTGGACGGAAGTGCGCTTTGCCTTGCCCTCCGCCGCGATGACGGCGGGGCTGAAGATTCGCTTCGAGGCCGAAGATCAAGTTCCCTCTCCAAGCGACTCGGTCGTCGAAGTTCTCGTCGACGACTTGCTCTTGGAGGGACAACGCGTGGAGTGCGATCTTTTCTCTAGGCCGGCTGCAGCCGCTCCCAATGTCGTAGGAAACACTCTGCTCGTGAGTCGGCAGCGTGATGATCTTCGCTTGGAATGGGCGGTTCCGAGCGAGGATCCATCGCACGACGCCGCGACCTTCTATCGCATCTGGACTTCCGCTTCGGCTGCCGGAGGATTCGAGAATACCGGCATGTCGATCGAGCCGTGGTTTCTCGCGTGGGACGAAGCGCTCAACTCCGATAATATCTTCTACCTAGTCAGCGCCGAGAACGGCGGCGGTCCCTCCGGGGAGGATCCCTGAGACCTTTCCTCGGCGGCTCGCTTCGTCACGTTCGGCGCGACGCGGGTGGAAAGGATTTCACGGTGAAGCAGAACCTGGTGCTCTCAGGGATGATGGGCGCCGGAAAGTCGGATGTCGGAAAGATCCTGGCGCAAATGCTGGGTCTGCCGTTTTTCGACCTAGATGACCTCGTCGAGGCGGCTGAGGGGAAGACGGTTGCCGAGCTCTTTCGCTCGGGAGAACCCGTTTTCCGCGAGGCCGAGCTTCGCGCCGTCGAGCGCTGGTCGGCCGGCGATGCACCTCGAGGCCCGAGCGTCTTGGCGCTCGGTGGGGGTACGCTGACCCATCCCGGCCTCCTTCGGTCGCTGCAGCGTTCAGGCGTCGTGGTCCATCTGAGCGCCGGGACGACCACTCTGTTGCAACGACTCGGCGCGGCAGGCATCTCTAGACGGCCGCTGCTGGCCGACGCAGCGGATCCGCGAGCGGTCTTGGATGAATTGCAGCGGAAGCGGGCTTCTTCCTTTGCACAGGCCGATCTGGTGCTGAAGACCGACAATCTCGATTTACGAGATACGGCGGTGGCTTTGTTGCATGCGCTCTATTGCTGCCGCTCCGGTCTTTGGTACGAGTCACCGAGGTCGCTCGCCGACTACCTCGGCGATGGCGAGATCGCCGGGGCGGCGGTCCGACTCGGCCGGGGTACTCGCGTCTTCGAGCGCACGAGACATGCTGCGCTGTTGATCGACAGCGACCTTCCGAGTCTCCATCGCGAGGCGGTCGTGGAGACCGCGAAGGGGTGTTCCGAACTCCCGCTGTTGGTCATGCATCGTCCCGGCGGGGAATGTTCGAAATCTCTGGAGAGCGTCGAACTCGGCTGGAAGGAGATGCAAAAGGGGCGAGTCGATCGCGATACTCCGTTGTGGGTCGTTGGGGGAGGAACCATCACCGACCTCGGCGGTTTTCTCGCTGCGACGTTCAAGCGATCCGTACCGCTTTCGCTGCAGCCGACGACCCTCTTAGGACAACTCGATGCAGCCCTCGGGGGGAAAAACGGGATCAATCTGGGAGGCGCCAAGAACATCGTCGGGACGATTCGTCTGCCATCGGCGGTCCACTTGGATCCGATTTTCCTGCTCACGCTTTCGGATGTCGATCTGCGGGGCGGCTTGAGCGAGGCCGTCAAGAGCGCGATGATCGACGATCCCTCCATGCTGGATCTGATTCATGCTCATTCGCAAGACTTCCGGGCCGGGCATTTGGATTCCATCGAAGCGGTCGCTGCGCGTTCAGCAGCGGTCAAGCTCCGGATCGTCGCATGCGATCTTCACGAGGCAGGGCAGAGACGGCTGCTCAATTTCGGCCATACCTTGGGACATGCGCTTGAAGCATGCACCGCCGGCCGGGTCGATGCGCTCGCGCACGGCGATGCCGTTTCCCTCGGGATGGTTTTTGCCACGCGCTTGAGTCGACGGCTAGGTCTTCTCGACGATGAAAACCTCGAAGGGAGGTTGCGCGAGCTACTGCATCGAGTGCGCTTGCCGGTGGAACTTTCGGAGGTCGAGTCATTGGACCGGACGAAGGTCATCGATGCGCTCGCCCAGGACAAGAAGCGTCTCGGCGGCCGCAATGTCTGGGTTCTTCCGCGGCGACCGGGAGATCTCGTATGTCGGACCGTCACCGATGAGGATGTGCTGTCCGTACTCGAGGAGATGAAGACATGATTCGCGTGTTATTGCTTCACGGACCCAACCTCAACGCGCTTGGGCGTCGCGATTGTCGGCACTACGGGCGGATCACACTCGAGGAACTCGAGCGAAAAGTTCGACAGTGGGGACGTGAACTCGGTCTCGAGGTCGTGGCTTATCAGTCCAACCATGAAGGAACCTTGATTGACGAAATTCAGCGATGGACGGATGAAGCGCGAGGCGCGATCGTCAATTTCGGTGCTCTGACGCACAGCAGCTACGCGTTGCACGACGCGCTCGTTGATTTCGGGCACCCCGCGGTCGAAGTGCATCTTTCAAAGATCAGCGAGCGCGAACCCTGGCGGCGCCAGAGCGTCATTCGGCCCGCCTGCTGCGCACACTTCGAAGGACACGGTGCGGAAGGCTACAAGATGGCGCTCGAGCGCCTCGAGCAGGAACTCGGTACGAACTCACACACCCACCCGGATCGTCCGTGAAAGCCTCACGGACCTACGGAACAAGGTGTAGAATGCACTCGGAGGCAGGACGATGCGGACTCGCAATCTCTTGAGATGGGCGGTGATTCTTGCCGCATTGCCGGTTTTCGTCGCCACGCACTTTGACGGGGTCGCGCAGCGGGCGGATGAACGTTCCGGTTTCAAGTCATTTGAGAACTGGTCGGCCCTCGGCTCACGGAGGGCCGATGAAAGTCCGCGCGGGTGGCTTGGTGTCTTCGTTACCGATGTGGAGGCTGCCGAAGGTGCCGAGTCCCTAGATCCCGGCGTCCTGGTGCAAGGCATCGTCATCGATTCGCCGGCGGATCGGGCCGGCCTGCGCGCGAGCGACATCATCACCCATGTCGATGGGCGTCCGGTGATCTCTTCCGGAGATCTCATCTCACGCCTCGGTGCGGTCCGGCCGGGCACGTCGCTCGCCTTCTCCATCGAGCGACGGGGGCGAAGCCGCGAGGTTCTCGCTCGTCTTGAAGAAAGGCCGCCCGAGCGGCGAAGGCTCGAGATGCGCAGGGGCTGGATCGGTGCGGCGGCGATCGACCTGCCGGATCCCTTGCGTCAATACTTGGGCGCACCCGAAGGCAGCGGTGTGATGATCTCCGACCTCGTGGACTTCGGGCCTGCGGTGAATGCCGGTCTGGAACTCGGTGATGTCCTTTTCGAAATCGAAGGCAAGGCCGTCGAAAGTGTTCGGCATTTCCAAGAGTTCGTCGAGGGGGGAGGAGTCGGCAACGCCGTCGCCGTGAAAGTGATGCGACGAGATCTCGAGATCGCGCTGGATATCCTCATTGAGGAAAAGCCGGAAGAGGCAGGCGATCCACGGCGGACCGAATAGGTATGCGGGCTTGGAGAATCGATGCGTTCGGTCTCGAGAACCTCGGCATGCAGGATCTTCCCGAACCGGTTCCCGGTCCGGGGGAGGTTTGCGTCGATCTTCGGGCGCTGAGCCTGAACTATCGCGATCTGCTGGTGCTTCGCGGGCAGTACAATCCCCGTTTCAAGCTACCCGCCATACCATTGAGCGATGGCGCCGGTGTGGTTTCGGCGGTGGGTCCAGACGTTTCCCTCTTTCGCGAAGGCGACCGCGTCGTGACGCATTTCGTCTCCGGCTGGAGTGATGGGCCTTTTCGAGAGGAGTATCTCGATACGACGCTCGGCTTGCCGTGCACAGGTGTCGCTGCCGAGCAGGTCGTTCTTCCCGAACGAGCCCTCTTGCACACTCCGCGTTCCTACGATTTCGACGAGGCCGCTACCCTGCCGATCGCTGCGTTGACTGCATGGAGCGCGCTCGTGACGGAAGGGGGGATCGATCCAGAGGGCAAGCAAGAGTCGCTGAGCGTTCTCTGTCTAGGCACCGGCGGCGTTTCGTTGTTTGCTCTGAGCTTTGCCCATGCTTTCGGAGCCGAGGTTTTGGTGACTTCTTCTAGTCATTCGAAGCTAGAGCGTGCGCTCGAGCTTGGCGCCGATCACGGCATCAACTATGCAGAAGACGCGGAATGGGACCGAGCCGTGCGAAACCTGACTTGCGGGGTGGGGGTCGATTTGACCGTGGAGACCTGCGGCGCGGGAACATTGAATCGCTCGATGGCGGCGACGCGAGCAGGCGGAACCCTTTCTTTGATCGGGGTGTTAGCCGGTGCGCAGGCGCCCATTCAGATCGTCTCGGCCATCATGAAACGCCAGCGTTTGCAGGGAATCCTAGTGGATTCCCGCTCGTCGTTTCGCACCATGATCGAGTTCATCGACCGCAGGGGCGTGCGTCCGGTGATCGATCGGGTCTATCCGTTCAGCGAGTTGCCGGCCGCCTTCGAACGGCTCGCTTCAGGCCGCCATTTCGGGAAGATCGTTTTGACGACTTGAGTTTTTGCGTCGTTTTTTCGCACGCGAATTCTGTGGTCATTTGACGGCACGGCCCAATGGGAATGCTTCGTTTCTAGGGTGTTTCCCAAGGCGCTATGTCCTAGGAGGCGCAGATTCGCAGGCATGGGGCAATCCAGGAGATCCTTGGTTCTTGGC
>JALUUK010000124.1 GCA_027021395.1 Acidobacteriota bacterium | reverse complement strand
TCCAGAGGGGACGCGGGTTACAGATTTCAGCAGCTTGGGTGTCGTGGCCGCTCGTTTCCCGGCGGCACAGGTGGAACGGTGGCGGCGATGATCCCTTCGAGGCCCGCGCGCCGCCGGCCTGATCCGTCCCAGCTCCATCGAACTCACCCCCGACCAGCGCACCGCCGGCCGCGAGCGCCTCCCGTTGCCGCCGACAAGAGCCCGGTTCGCTCCAGCCTCGATCGGTGTGCCTCGCCGTGGCCCCCGCGACAGACCGACTCCGGCCGGCACATCCCGTCGCGGCGGCTGATGAGCGTTCGCAAACCGGCGAGCAGATACCAAACCGGCTCGCCGAGTCGATTCTCGGGCCGTGAACCAACCACTATCGCGCGACATTCGCACTCACCCGACTCACCGGAAGGTTCTCTCGGATGAAACACCCTACGCGTTTTTCGATCGGCTCGGACGCGCGTAGGTTCGAGATGGAGGGGTTTTGCCGGGCAACCGGGGTCAGATGTTGCGAATAAGGAGCGAATCCGGGGCGGAGGCAACATTTGAGAAGGATTGGAACGGGCTGGGCAACATTTGAGGGGGATTGCTGCAACACCGTGAGCTGCTGGCTTTCTTTGGGGTCGTCCTCGGGTGGATCTTCGTCGGCGTCATCCTACGCTGGTCTCTTCAACGACTCGCCGAGCGGCGAAAGACCGCCGTGGCCTGAGAACGGGCCGCCCTCGCGCGATGGTGTTTGGGTCAGTCAGAGGCTGCTCAGTTCAGAGGCCTTTCAGCACGTGGCCCTGAATACGCCGGCGACCGGCCTCCTCATCTTCAGAGCCGGAGATGGGTTCGTACTTCGGTGGGGACCACGCACCGCTTTGCGGCCGTACGCTCCAGCCGAGAAAACCGGCCGAGTCCTCCCAGTCGACCCATACCCTGCCTGAGAGGGCGTGCAGCCTCACGTCGACATCGCCGTTCCCATCGAGTCCCGCGAAGGTGGTCGTCGTCAATGATGTCGGGCTCCAGCCTGCGGTGCGCTCGGCGACGAGGATCTCGGCCCCGAGCGGATCCATAGGCCGGTGATAGGCCACGAGATCTTCGGACGAGCCCGCCGTCGAGGATTCGACGCCGGCATCGACGCTCTCCGGGCTGGACCATGATCCGGATGGCACGCGGGTCAGCCAGTACACCTGCCCCTCGCTCCAGAAGGTGATTCGCGCGGTGCCGTCCGGTGCGTAGGCCAGTTCCGGGTCTTGATCATCGACCGAGTTATCGGTGAGAACTTCCGGCGTGGTCCACTGGTCATTCTGCCACCGCGAAACGACGATCTCGTAGTCCGTTCCGTCGTATCTGGCCCAGGTTACCTCAGGCGTTGCAGTCACAGGATCCAGGCCCAGCGACGGCCATCCGTCCGGCTTGGGCCCGTCACTGCCGGTTGGGTTCAATACCCAGGCCGGGGGAAGTTGCGTTCGCACGATCGGCCAGGGTGCTCCATCATCGCCTCCCATCAGCTCGTATATCAGCACCAGCGACTTGCCGGGGGAATTGCCACCGACCGAGACTTCGGCCACCGAGACTCCGCACATCGAGCCGAATACGAGCAGGAGCGTCGCGACCAGCCTCCGTTTCGTTTGCTTCATGGCATCCTCCCGGAATCTGAAATCCGGCCTTTGCCGCAGGTCGGTTCCAATAGCGACCATTCGAGATTCGCGCGAGACAACCTCGCGAGTCGCGTTTTCCAACGACGTCGCTCGGCTCCGTCGCCTCGCTCCTCGGCCAACCTCTCGAGCACTTCACCGGCCTCGCGCGCTCGCGCCGTCAAATCATGTTTCTTCGCGACACGGTACGCCGCTTCGAGATGCTCTCGAGCACTCTCCGGCTCGCCGTCGGCGACGAAAATCGTGCCGAGGGCCGTGAGTACGAAGACGCGTGTATCGACCCGCGTCACTTCCTCCAAGAGTCCTTCTGCATCATGGGCATGGCGCTGTGCTTGTCTTACCTTACCTTGCTCGGCGAGATAGGTTGCCGCAGCAGCAAGCTTCAGCGCAGTCCAATCATAATCCCCGAGGCGGCGATAGAGGCGCGCCGCCCGGAGTGAGTGCTCCGTTGCACTCGTCAGCTCGCCGAGCAGATGAAAGGTCGATGCCGACGAGTCCAAGAGGTAGGCCTTCAGGTCCGGTGAAACACCGCCGTCGAGCGCTGCCAGGCTCGCATCGAGGTAGACTCGCGCCCTGCCGAAAGCTCGGAAATCGGCGAGTAGAACAGCCCTCTTGCCGATGGCCCGCTTGAATGCGTCGCACCCGCCATCGAGGATGTCGAGGGCTTGCTCGTTTCGCCTCATGGCCAGGCGCTTGGCCCCCATCCGGTCGTAGCAGTGACAGGCGCTCGTGCGGGCCAACCCCGCGAACTCGCGATCGTAGCTGCCGGCCTTCTCTGCCGCCGCATCGAAGGCCCATCCGGCGATCTGCAGCTTGCCGACATCAAAGAGCCTCTTGCCCTCCTCGAAGAACTGGCCCGCCTCCCACTCGCCCGGAAAGACCTCGGGAGAACGCATCGCCACGGCCTCGGCGCAGAGATCGAGCATCGGAAAACCGTAAGCGCGGGACAGCGCCAGCAAATCGTCGATGCGAATCGGTGCCTCTCCGCGCTCGAGCAACGACAGCCGCGAGCGCGGCACGCGATGCCCGTGCGCTGCGGTCACCTCGTCGAGTTCCAGAATCGTCAGATTCCGTTCCGACCTTACCTTCCGCAGCAGATGCCCCAGCGACTCCCGCAACCCTTCCATCGCCCCCTCCCGTCCTGCGGACTCCCGCGCCGACCGACTCTCACCTGCCGACGGGCTCCGCGACAGACCCTGAAATCGTATCGGTTGCCCCGTAACGAGTCAATAGTTTTCCATCGCGCGAACTCCGAAAAGTCCGAATTCCTGGATAGACCCCGTCCAGGAACCCGGATCCAGGTTTCCGGGACGTTCTTCTTTACTCGCCGAGCCCGTCGTACTGTCCGATCGAGCCCGGGGGAAGGGCCCCCGGAAAGTCGGCCCGACCGTGACGGCAGGGCCCCAGACACACGATAAGGAGTGTGCAATGATGACCCGATTCATGAGCCGAAAGATGACCATGTGCTCGAAACTGGCCGCAGCAGCCTTGATGCTGGCGGCGATCTCCACGGGGGCAGTAGCGAACGACACCCCCGGCGACATGGGTTTGCCGGCCGTGCCGCAGCTCGCCTGGAACGAAACCGACCAGCAGCTCATCGCCTTCGTTCCGCCGGAGGTCCAGGCGTGGATGGAAGGCGAGCTGGCCGACGAGAACGACCGCTTCGCCTCATGGAAAGCCCGCCATGACATGGCGCGCTCCCGCCCGGAATTCGCCCAGGCGCTGGGCATGCTCCAGGCCATGATCCAGCAGCAAGCCACCGACCGAGATCTCGGCAGATTCGAGATTGAACACGAGTTGCTCCCCACCCTGCTTCGCGAGCGCCCCGACCTCGCACGCGCCCTCGCCGGCGAAGACGTGGCCACCCCGATGGGTGCGCCGTCGTGCTACATGGTCCAAACCGGCCGCGCGTTCTGCGCAAGAAGGGTTTGGTTAAGCTGCAAGGAATGGGGCTGCGATACCACCTCCGAAGAGACCTCTTGCACGGAGACGACCCCGATCCCCTGTCCGCCGGCCAGCCTCATCATCGATATTGAATGAAGACCTGGGCCTGCGATGATACACACCCTGGGGCAGCCGCTGGCTGCCCCAGGG
>JALUUK010000123.1 GCA_027021395.1 Acidobacteriota bacterium | reverse complement strand
GTCCGAGCAAGGTGCCGAGCCGTTTCGAACCAAAACGAAACCCAAAATGACCATCGACGTGATCGATCACCCGAGCAGCCTGTCTCGGCTGCGTGAGGCGTGGCTGGAACTCGAAGAAGTCGACGGGGCCTCGGTCGTCGCTGGTTGGGACTTCGCCTCCACCTGGTGTCGCCGTCGGCTCGGAAGCGACAGGATCCATGTTCTTGCCTTCCGAAGAGGTTCCGAATGCGTCGGCATCGCGCCCCTGATGGTGGCTCCGAGAAAAATGGGACCGCTGCGCATTCCGACGATTCTCTACATGACCCGCAACGGTTTCGTTCCCGGAGTCCGTGTGATCAGCCGACCGGACTGTGCCGCCGACGTCGCACGAGCGATGCTCGAATACCTCCTCCATCGCGATCGTGCTTGGTCCGTCATCCGGCTGAACAACATCTCCCCCGAAGGGGCTCTCGACCTTGCCATTCGAGAAGGCGAGCGCGAGCAAGGTCTTCTCGTGCATCACGAAGCGCCGGAGTGCGCGGCGACGATCGAAGTTGAAGAGTCTTGGGAAAAGCTCTTTGCTCGTTTTCGCGAGGACCGGCGTAGAACCGTTCGAAAAAAGAACAAAGATCTCGAAGAAGTCGGCGAAGTGAGCAACCGATGCATCACCGATCCCGGCGCCGTTTCAACCGCCCTGGAAACCTGCTTCGACATCGCAGCGAGGAGTTGGCAGGGCCGGGCCGGCACTTGCATCGGCGCGTCAGAGGTGTCGCGCGACTTCTATCGGGATCTCTTCGAATCTTTCGCGCGGACGCAGCGGGCGCGTATCCAGATTCTCAGCTTGGATGACCGGCCCATCAGCTTCGAAGTAGCCCTCGGGAATCGCGGCTGTCATCACTCGCTCAAGATCGGCTTCGACGCGGCGTATCGAAGTTTCGCGCCGGGTATCCTGACGGTGGCTGCGGCGCTTCGGTCTGCGGTCGAACGGGGTGACCGACGCGCCGAGCTTTTTCATCCGGCCACTCGCTCCAAGCTGTCCTGGGGCGTTACCGCAACCCCCTCGCTGCATGCTACGCTTTTTACTTCCTCGCTTACGGGGCGGCTGCTTCATGCCGCCCGCGGCGGCCGTTCCACCGACCCCGTCGCCGCCACCCCAGCCTAAGGAGCCTACGCGGGCGGCACTCCGCACCGGCATTTCCGGAGACGGGGCTTGGTGCGGATTCGTGGTACGATTTCCGCATTCCAGGGCGAAGAGAAGTCGTGCCGCCCTGTGGCGAGTCGAAGGAGGCTGCGGTGCAGCCGAGCGCCATACCATTCGATGAGGCAACACCCGACGCGCGTTCCGGCGCGGAAATCGCGGCCTCGATCGTCATCCCGACCTACAACGAGGCCAAGAACGTTCCCGTGCTCGTCGAGCGCCTGCGCGAAGTGATGGGCCAACGCTCCTACGAGATCATCGTCGTCGATGATGATTCTCCCGACCTGACATGGTCCGTGGCGAACCGCCTCGGCGAGGAAGATCCGCGGGTGCGCTGTCACCGGCGGATCGACCGCAAGGGCCTTGGCTCGGCGATCGTGGACGGCCTGAGCCTTGGACGCGGCGAGCGGCTGGTGGTCATGGACGCAGACCTGCAACACGATCCGGCGGCGATCCCCCGCCTTCTCGACGCGCTCGATGATGCCGACTTGGCTCTCGGCACGCGCTACGGAGAAGGAGGAAGTACCGGAGAGTGGGGCATCGTGCGCGAGCTGATGTCCCGCGGAGCGACGATCTTCTGTCGCGTCTTGCTCGGCATCACCGCCACGGATCCGATGAGCGGCCTGTTCGCCATTCGCCGCGACTTGTTTCACGAACTCGCGCCCCGGCTCAATCCTCGCGGATTCAAGATCCTGATGGAAGTGCTCTACCACACCCGCAATCGCGCGCGCGTAGCCGAGGTGGACTACACCTTCGGCTTACGGCATGCCGGCGAGAGCAAGCTCGACAAAGCCGTGATCCTCGACTTCGTGCTCTCCGCCTTCGAACTGCGCTCAGGCGGTCTCGTTTCGCGGCGCTTCCTCAAGTACTGCGCCGTAGGTCTGCTCGGTGTGGCGGTCCAAACGATCGGCGTCTACCTGCTCAACGGCCCGCTCACACCACCGGTCGCTCTCGCCACTGCCATCGCGGCGGCGATGCTGCACAATTACCTGCTCAACAACATCTGGACCTTTCGAGACCGCCGCCACCGAGAAGCCACCGCGCTCCTCTCGGGGCTAGTACGCTTCGTCTTCGTCTCCGGATTCGGTGCGCTGATCAACCATTCGGTGACCACCAATCTTTTCCAGCTCACGGGTGTTCCCATGCATCTGACCAGCCTTGCGGGCATCGCGATGGCCACTGCGTGGAACTTCCTGCTCAACAGCCGCATCACCTGGGACTTCGGTCGCAAGGATGAGTGAGCCGACAAACGAAGAAACACAGAATCGCTGCGCCAAGTACGAAGGCTTAGCGATCGCCGGCGGAGCTTTGCTGCTCTTCGGTGTGGGAATCGGACTCCGCGGATTCTGGTTTCCCGACGAGCCCGATGTCGCCCAACCCACCATCGAGATGATGCGTCGTGCGGATTGGATCACGCCGACCCACAACGGGGTGCCGTGGATCGACTACCCGCCGCTGGTCTATTGGCTGGGGCATTTCTTCAGCTTGATCACGGGCGGCATCTCTCACGCGGCATTGCGCCTTCCGTCGGTCCTTGCCGGTGCCGCGCTGGTCTGGGGCACGTGGGCCGCGGGGCGACGTTGGTTCGGACCGTCGGTCGGGCGACTCGCAGCACTGCTGCTGGCCACGTTCCCGATCTTTGCCTGGCAGGCGATGAACGTGCATCCCGACATGTGCTTCGCCGCCGGGCAGGCACTCGGAATTCTCGCCTACATTCGCGGTGATGAAGAGCGTGGAGGGCGGCGCTTGGCTTGGTGGGCCGGCGCCTTCGTTCTCTTCGGCGCAGCCTGGCTTTCCAAGGGGCCGTTGGGACTGCTCTTGCCGGGCATGGTGCTCACGCTTTGGCAGCTCAGCCGCGGCCATTGGCGCCGCTGGCTGGCCATGGCGCCCTTGGCCTTGATCGCCGTGATGGTCGCTCTTCCCTGGTATGTCGCGCTCATCGCGGAGCAGGGCCGGCAGTGGGTGATGGATGAAATCTACGCCCAGAACTTCGCACGCTACGGCGCGGGCGACCGCGGTCATGCGCAGCCACCGTTTTACTACCTCGAGGTCATCTGGGCGGGTATCGCCCCTTTGGGTCTCGCCTTGCCCTGGGCCATCTTCGGCGACGGCTTTCGTCGCTGCCGCCGTGATCCGCGTCAGCGTGCACTGTGGATCTGGCTGGTCAGTTGCTTCGTTTTTTTCTCTCTCGCCGTCACCAAGCGCGAGGTCTACCTGCTCCCGACCTACCCCGCCATGGCGCTTCTGGTCGCCATCTGTTACGAGAACTGGCGCCGGCAACGCGAGGAAGGAAAGGCCCACTGGGCGGAAGCCCTCGTCGCGGGAATGACGGGCGGCGTTTTGGGCTTGCTCGCCCTGTTTTTCACCATACCGGTCGTTGCCCCCCAAGTGATGGCCGCGCGCTTGCCTGCAGAACAGGGGCATATTCTCGAGGCCTTGCGACCGGGACTGGCGCTGTTGGTTTTGGCGACGGCGATCGGGTCGTGGGGCGCATGGCTTCGCGTTTTTCGCAAAGCGAAAGCAGGCCGGTGGCGCGAGTGGGTGATCGCCGGACTCGTCCTATCCTTGATCGTCATCCAAGTGACGGTGCTGCCGGTCGTCGATCGCGTGCGCAGCTATGGGCCGCTCGTCGCATGGATGGAAGCGCGCTTGCCCGCGGGAGCGCCTTTGGCGATCTACGGCAAGGACTGGACCCGCAACAAGCGATGCGGCTTCCTCAACCACCTCTCCCCCGATCGAAAGGTGCTCGAGCTGCACTCGGAACGAGACCTGCAAGCTTTCCAAGCCGCCTACCCGCACTTGCCCTTGATCACCGGCTCCCAAGAACTCGAATCGCTGCTTCGCGAAAGTCCTGAGCTTGCCGACCGGGTGGGTCCGCGCTGGCACCTCGGCAGCCGTCCCTACATCGCGCTTCTCGGCACACCCGAACAGACGCCGGAAGGCGAGTGAGAGATTTTCGGAAGAGGAAATCTCAGCTCGAGACTTCGAAAGGCGGGGGCGGAGAGATCCCGTCTTGCTGGTACCGATGAACGATCTGCTGCAACTCATCGAAAAAAGCAGGGGGAGCGGCAATCACGGCACCGCTTCGAAGATAGTCGGATCCACCGAGGAAATCGCCCACGCGCCCACCGGCCTCCTCGATGAGCAGAGCCCCGGCAGAGATATCCCAAGGGCCGAGCCCTTCTTCCCAGAAAGCATCGAAACGACCGCAGGCCACCTGAGCAAGATCGAGCGCGGCGGAACCGGCTCGCCTTATGCCCGCAGCACGCGAAAAAACCGCGCGGAAAGTGCCTAGAAAGTGTTCTAGACGGTGATGCCTACGGAAAGGAAATCCGGTGGCGATCAGCGTTGCATCCAGGCTGGTCTTCTTCGAAACGTGAAGCCTTCGCTCGCCTAGATACGCGCCTTGGTGACGAGCCGCGCGGAACACCTCGTTGCGGCTTGGGTCGATGACGACCCCTGCGCGAATCCGGCCGTCCACCCAACATGCCACGGAAACGGCGAAGACGGGATAGCCGTGAATGAAATTCGTCGTCCCGTCGAGAGGATCGATGATCCAGCAGGGATTCCGATGCACTCCCTGAAGCGGCACGCGATCATCTGAAGTGTCTTCCCGCGCCTTCCTCCGGCCTTCCGGCGAACGTGCCGCAGCCTGCTCGGAGTCGATGCCCGACGAGCCGATTGCATCGCGCTCGCCCTCGGTATCGGTCGTGCGAAAAGAATCGGGCGATTCATCGTCGAAAGAACGCGGCTCCTCTTCTCCGAGTATCTCGTGTGACGGAAAAGCCTTCATGATGACGGCGCAGATCTCTTCTTGCGCACGCAAGTCGGCCGCCGTCACAAAATCATTGAGCGCTTTCGTCTCGACCCGAACATTTTCGAGCGCCTCGAGGTCCATAAAGGATCTGAGCGCATCGACCCCTGCGCGAGCAGCCTCTTCCGCGACATCGAGCAACCTGAGATCGTCACTGCGCATGCGGATGAATCACTCGCTTCGCCTTGCGAGACGAGCGGCCGTAAGAATGGCCTGAACGAGGCTCTCCTCGTTGGCGATGCCGCGACCGGCGATATCCATCGCGGTACCGTGATCAACCGACGTACGGATGAAAGGCAAACCGATGGTGACATTGACGGCGCGATGTTCGCACAGAGTCTTGACCGGAATGGTTGCCTGATCGTGGTAGAGCGCGAGCACCACGTCGTAGTCTTCGCGGCGCGCCCGCGTGAAAACGGTATCCGCGGCGATCGGCCCGGCCACCGTGATACCACGCTCGACCGCCCTTTCGATCGCCGGAGATATCTCGCGCATCTCTTCGACACCGAAGCGGCCGCCCTCTCCTGCATGCGGGTTGAGCGCAGCCACACCGATACGGGGACGCTCGCCGAAGAGAAGCAGCCACTGCTTGTCGAGAAGCTTGAGCATGCGCTCGATGCGTGCGCGTGTCACCTTGCGCACCGCCTCGCGCAACGACATATGCGTCGTCAGCAATGCGACCGAGAATTTCTCCGACCAAAAAAGCATCCCGACTTGCTTCGTCCCGGTGAGGCGGGCGAGCATCTCGGTATGTCCCACATCCGGGCTACCCGCCAAAGCCAGTGCTTCTTTGTGAATCGGCGCGGTCACGATGCCGTCGACCGTCTTGTGATGAATCATCTCGACTGCTTTTTCTACCGCAGCCGCCGCCAGCTTCCCTGCGTTCGCGGAAATCTGGCCGGCGAGAATGCCGTCGCTCGCTGCCTCCGCATCCACTTTCAGAAGAACCGGACGCCCACCGCGCCCTCGCTCGGGAAGGACATCCGTCACCGATGCGAAAGGCCATTTGAGTTTGAGATCGCGGGCGACGGTACGCAGAGACGCCTCATGGCCTACGACAAAGATGCGCGCCGCTGCCGTGACTTCCGGATGAGCGAGTGTCTTGAGAACGATCTCGGGGCCGATGCCGGCGGGATCTCCCGCGGTCAGAGCGAGAGAGGGCTTCCCCGCCTGCTGATTCGATTCTTCCCCGTTTTTTTCGTTCATCTCGGGAACCTACTCTCCAATGGATCGGAACACCAAGATTCATGCGATCGGCAATCCGTGCGACGTGCGCGCGTATCGGGCGGCTCGGGTGGTTGCGAAGCGTAGACCGCCCGGAGTGTCTCATTCGACCGGATCCGGATCTTTGTAGACGAACCTGATGTGACGTTTGTAGATCAGAAGGTTCGGTTCGTCGTCTCGGTGAACCTTGATGCAATCACGATCGTACCACTCGACCCAACCGCGAATCGTCGCGCCGTCGTCCATCACGACGCACATCCGCGTGCGAGAGGCCATTTGCTTGACGTAATAGTACTCTTCTGCGTGCGTCTTTTCCTGCGGAGCGGCTTTCCTGCGAGGGGTGCGTTCACGTCGACCCGCACCGTCCGCCTCATCGAAACCCACGCTCCTTTCCGGCTTTTCCCTCGACACGACCGTCTCTCCTGCTTTCCCATCCATTCGCCCGAACTCTTTCGTTTCAGGCGATACCGTCCCACACTCCCACCACGGAAAACGATATCACGGTGGTCATAGGATCACAATCCGCGCCGGGGGGGGGCGACGAACGAAGTCCGGCGGAGCACCATGGGCCGCCGCTTGCTGGGGATTTGCGCGGTAACGGAGCTTTCCCTATCTCTCCGGACGGCCTAGCGGATGGCTGCCAAGTCGCGCCATGGATCGATCAGCCGGCCGGCATAGGTGCGCCGCACCTCGATCTGGCCCGACTTCCAAAGCTCGGTGACGAAGTCGAGATAGGTCTTCTCGAAGCGCTTTTGGTTGATGGCGTCTTCGATCCGATTGCGCAGCTCTTCGAAGTCCGGAACCACCGCATCTTCGCGTTCGAGAACTTTGATCAGGTGCCAGCCTCGACTGGTGGCAACGGGCGAAGAAACTCCGCCAACCGGCACCGTCTCTGCGGCCTGTGCGAGTTCGGGCGCGAGATCGCTTGTCTCGAAAGGTCCGATCTTGCCGTCGAGCGCCTTCGATGGAGACTCCGAAGCCTCTTGCACCAACGCGATGAAATCCTCACCTTGTTGCGCACGCGCCGCAAGGTCTTCGATTTCTTGACGACGACGCTCCTTCTCGCTTTCGCCCTCCGCTTCGAGAAAGACTTCGCGAAAGGTCACGACAGCCGCCGTTCCGTATTCGCTGCGGTGCTCGTCGTAGTACTTTCGCGCCATCTCTTCCGAAACCGCCATGCTATCCATGACCTGCGTCTGGATGACCATGTTCGGCGCATAGTTCATCACCAGCTCGTCGGCAAAGAGATCACGATCTTTGCCGTACTGCTGCAGCAGTTCGTCCAATTCGGCATCGGATTTGATATCGCGCGATTCGCGAAAGCGCTTGATGAGATCCGTCTTGACCGCGTCGATATCGTAGAGGCGCTCTGCTTCCTGCACCAATAGGCGCTTGTTGATCAGATCGACCAGCGTCCGCTTTTGAATCTCTCCCACTTGTCGAAGCAGTGCATCGCCACTGATACCCTGTTGCTGTGCCTGCAACATGGCGAGCTGTTCCGACTCGGCGAGTTCGGTATAGGTAATGATATCGTCGTTGACCCACGCCACGATGTCTTCGATCACCCATGGCTCATCGGCAGCATCACCTCGGGCGGCATCGCCCGGGGCAAGATCATCCGGAGAATCCTGGGCGAATATCGGTAGACAGAATGCGGTCGCAAGCAACATGACCGCGGAGAGCGCGGCGAAGGCGGATGAACGGCAGGCGGCCCACCGGGCGTCAATTCTCGTTTCGACATGCATTCCACGAATCCTTCAAGGTCCGCACGAGAGCGGCCGAGCCGTCCCGCGCGAGTCCTTAGTCACGATTCTCGACATCGCTCCACCCGGCCTTTGGAGGCCTGATTCCTTCTTGGCGCGCGAGTTCGAATAGTCGCTCCTGACGGAGTTGCCCAAGTTTGCGCGAAAACAAGCGATCGCGCACCTGCGCGCGTTCCCGGCTGCGGTCCGGGTCAGGGTCGCGGTTTCGAGCTTCGAGGTTGAAGATGTAATAGGATCCGTCGATCTCGAGCGGTCGCGACACCCGACCCTCTTGCAGCTTCTTCAGCAACTCCGCGGCTTTTCGTGGCAGCACATCCAAGGATCGCTCCTGCAATGCGCCTTTGTCCGGTGAGATGGACATCTCTGCCGCCACGAACTCGAAGGATTCTTTTTCGCGTGTCACGCGACGATAGGCCCGGGCGGCGTCGCTTTCAGTCGGCAACATGATCTGCCGAAAAAAGAGAAATTTTCGGGCCCGCGACTTCGACTTGCCGGCGATGATTTCCTCTACCTCCTCTGCCGAAACACCGACTTCGGCAGCCAAGACTCGCTCCACGTACAGATCGGCGAGAAGGCCCCGCCGGGCCGCGGCCTCGGCATCCGGAGCGCTCCATTCCGGGTGCGCCTGCATCAGCCGCGCACTTTCCGCCGCGAGCCTCTCCGGCGACGACGACAGACCGAGCCTTTCGGCAGCACGAGCAAGCAACAACTCCGCAAGGAACTCCTCATAGAAACGATCCCGCGAACTCTCGTCGATCTCGTCCGGCGGCAGTCCCACCTCGCGCATCAGGTACTCGCGAAAATCGTCTTCAGAGATGGCATCATCGCCTATGCGCTCGACGCGGTGCCCCCCGTCACCCCCGGAGTCGGATCCACGCGAGCAAGATGCAACCCAAGCAAGAGCCGCCAGAATCCCGATCGTTGCCATGCGTGCAAGCTTCATCACTGAGCCAGCCTGCGCAGCGCCAGTGTCGCCGCAGCGATTCGATCCGCGTTCGGATCGATGACCTTCATACGCACGATTCCTGCCGGTGTCACTTGAATGTCGGGGTTTTCCTGCATCAAACGGACGATCTCTTCGGCGTTCACCTTGGGTCGTTCCCCGTAGCGGACGGCAATGCACTGCCCCGTCCAGTCTATGCCGATGGCCCCCTGCCGGGCAGCGAGGAGGCGCAGATGGGCCAGCCGGAAGAGGTTAGCCGCTGAGTCGTTGATTCGCCCGTAACGATCTTCGGTCTCTTCGCGCAAGGCGTCGATTTCCTGCTCGCTCTCGGCAGTGGAGAGCCGCTTGTAGATCGCCAACCGCTGCCCGGAGCGCGGCACATAGCCATCTCCGAGGGATGCAGAGATTCCCAGGTTGATGGTGACCGGCTCGGGCTCATCCTCGAGCGGCAGACCCCGCAAACGACGGACTGCGTGCTCGAGCATCTGCGAATAAAGCTCGAAGCCGACTGCCGCCAGATGCCCGGACTGACGGGCTCCGAGAAATTCTCCCGCTCCCCGAATTTCCAGATCGAGCGCCGCGATGCGGAAGCCGGCACCGAGTTCGGTGAACTCGACGAGGGCCGAAAGGCGACGACGGGCTTCAGGAGTCAGAGATCGGCGGGAGGGAATCACCAGATAGGCGAACGCTCTTTGGTCGGATCGTCCGACACGACCCCGCATTTGATAGAGCTGCGACAAACCGAAACGATGAGCTTGATTGATGATGATCGTGTTGGCACGCGCGATATCGAGACCGTTCTCGATGATCGTCGTGGCCACGAGCACGTCGAAATCTCCCCGCAAAAACCCAAGCATGGTTTCTTGCAACATGCCCTCGGGCATCTGTCCGTGTGCGTGTCGAAAACGTGCTTCCGGAACCCACTCGCGCAAAGAGGCCGTCATTTCTTCGATTCCCTCGACTTGCGGATGAACGAAGTAGACCTGCCCTCCGCGTCCGACCTCGTTGCGAATCGCAGCGGCGATCAATGACGGCGACCATGCCGCAAGATGCGTTTGAATGGCCAAACGATTTCGCGGTGGTGTCTCGATGACGGAGAGATCTCGCACCCCCGCCAAAGACATCTGCAAGGTTCTCGGTATGGGTGTTGCGCTCATGGATAGCACATGAACACCGATGGAGAGCCTCTTGATCATCTCCTTGTGTTTCACGCCGAAGCGCTGCTCTTCGTCGATGATCAGCAAGCCGAGCTTCTTGAATGCGACATCCTTGCTCAGCAGGCGATGCGTACCGACCAATATATCGACGTCTCCCTGCGCGACTTGGGAAAGAATTTCTTTGTTCTTGGCGGGTGAATGAAGACGCGAAACGCTCTCGACGCGTATCGGCCAGGCTGCGACGCGCGCGCGGAAGGTTTGCTCGTGCTGAAATGCGAGCACGGTCGTCGGAACGAGAACCGCCACCTGTCGGCCTTCCTGAGCGACCTTGAAAGCCGCTCTTAGAGCCAGTTCCGTCTTGCCGAAGCCGACGTCCCCAACGAGCAGGCGGTCCATCGGTTCCGTACCGGCCAAGCCGGACTTGATCGCCGCAAGCGACTCACGTTGGTCGGGAGTCAGTTCGTGAGGGAAGGAGTCTTCGAATTCCTCCTGCCAGGCATTGTCGGGACCATAAGCGTGAGCCTTGACGGCCTTTCGTCGCGCGTAGAGGTCCAGCAACTCGCTCGCAATCTCTTCGACCGCCTGACTTGCTTTGCGACGCTTGCGTTCCCATCCCTGACCACCGAGGCGGTCGAGCGGAACGACCTTGATATCGCCGCCGGAATACTTCTGCACCAGATCAAGACGTGTCACGGGCACGAAAAGGCGATCTGTTCCCGCGTATTCGATCAGCATCATCTCTTCGGCGACCGTACTTTGCCCGGGTCGATTCCGCTGCTCGAGACCGACATAGCGCCCGACACCATGATCGATGTGAATGACCAGATCGCCCGGCTTGAGATCGCGTAGGTCCGAAAGAAAGGCCTCGCTGCGGCGTTTTCGTTTCGGCGGTGCGACGGGATCTGCACCGAAGAGATCTTTCTCCGCGTAGATGACCGGACCGTTCCGGCCGAAGACGACACTTTCGGGAACGGCTCCCGGTACGATGACGATCTCACCCTCGCCGGGATGCCCGTCCGCATCTTCCGTGACTTTGCGACATTCGAGCCCCGCCTCCACGAGCACCTCGGCGATGCGTGCGCGTCGCCCTTCGGCCCGAGCAACGATCACCACCGTGCGGCCTTCATCCCGTTTTTCGCGCACGTCTTCCGCGAGTTCGTTCAACCGTCCGAGAAAAGTCTTGCCGGGCCGCCCACCGAGGTCGACGACCCGCCGCCCGTCCGGGGGAGCGACCGCGAGATCTCCGATGTGCAAGCGTGCGCGCTCGATGGCGGCGCATTGCTCTTCCGGACGCTGGTAGACCTCCCGCGGCGGTGGCAGATCCTCGCCCTCCTGCTCTTCGAAAGCGCGACGGCGATCGGCCCAGAGGTCGGCGACTTTGTGGTCCACCTCATCGGGCTGATAGACGATGATGCGGTCGCCGAACCAAGTGCCCAGCGCGACGAGATCTTCGCGATAGAATGAGGGAATGCCTTCAATGCCGTTGAGCATTCCTTGCAAGTGATGCGCTGATCCTTCGAACCCGCCGGCCTTATTCTCGAACAAGACCTCGCGGGCGGCGCCCATCAGGCGGTCGAGAACCCGATGGGCCTGCTCCGCGGACATCGGGGCCTCACGAGCGGGTAACAAGCGGTACGTTTGCGTTCTTCCCGTCGTGCGTTGCGTCGCGACATCAAAATGGCGAATCGAATCGATCTCATCGTCGAAGAGTTCGACTCGCACGGGTTGCTCATCCTGGGGCGACCACACGTCGAAAAGCCCACCCCGACGTGCGAATTCCCCAGGCCCCGAAACGACGTCGACCACGCGATAGCCTTGATCCACCTGCCGGCGGGCCAAGGTCTCGAGATCGAGCGTATCCCCGACCGCGAGTTCGATCGCCCAGGACTCGACGACGCTTCGGCAAGGCACCGGAACCAGCAAGCCCGCCGCCGAGGTCAAGACGACCGCGGATCCCTCTTGCGCCATGGCATCGAGCGTTCCGACACGTCGCGCAGATGTCGCCGGATGGGCGGGCAAAGACCGATAGGGATCCGCGTCGTGGGCCGGCAATCGACACACCGGAACGATACCGGCGAGCGCACGTTCCAATTCGCTCGAGACTTCTCGCGACGTGGCTTCATCCGGCGTCACCACCAAGATCGGCCGGTCGGCGAGACGAGCTGCGGCCATCAAGGCGAGCAAGCGTGCGGTGGAAGACATCGATGCCAAGAGCACGGACTCGCTCTTGGAAGAGAAAGCCCTCTCTAGGACCGCGAGGACCTCCGGCCCGAGTACCCTACCGCTCCATTCCGAAAGATGACTCACGGGCAGCAGGATGGACCATCGTCGACGTTATCGCTACGCCGCAGCAGCCGTGTTTACTCGAAGGAAACGCGTTTATCTCACGGTGAATGCCGCGCACCGCAAGGCTTTTCGGGCATCGGTTGAATCCCTCGAGGCGATCACTACATTCCGCCGCGTTGGGGTGCGCTTCGAATGTCGTGTTCGGAGAGCGTCGTGCGGTCTGCGAAGAGGGAGGATGCAGCAGGAGGAGCGCTGATGCGGGGTGGCTGGTCAATCTTCACGAACTTCTCTCGAAATGGTATGCAAAGGGCGCAGGATGCGTGGCCGTCGGCATTCTTGGGCTTGGCCCTCGCGTTCTCTTTCTCCAGCGCAGCGTGGGCAACCCCTTCGGACTGCACTGACGGTGCGATGGATTCCGGAGGTTACGCCTGTGCCGTACTCGGAAGTGACTCGATTCCGGACATCTCCCCCTCCGCTGGAGGCAGCGGAGTACCGATCTCGTGGAAAATCTCGAATTGCAACGGAACGGTGGGCGACGATTGCTTCGAGTCGATCAACCTGAACGGAACCTTCTCGTTCTATGGCGTCGACCACACCATCGCCTACGTCGGTTCCAACGGATACCTGAGCTTCGGGACCGGTTACACCGAACCGGTGGGATCACTGACGATTCCCGCTTCGGGAATTCCCAACAACGCCATTTTTGCCTACGGTGACGATCTCGATCCGAGTTCGGGGGGACAGGTCTACGTGAGCACGAGTGGAACCTGCACCGGAGAACGAAACGGACACACTTGCGTCATCGTCCAGTGGACCGACGTGGCCCACTATGATTTTCCCGGGGCTCAAATCACCGTGCAGCTTGCCTTGGATATGATCACCAACGAATCCATCGTGGAGATCGAAAAGGAAGACGGCCTCTTCGGCAGCGCATCGTCGCTTCCGCAGGTGCTCGGAACGGAAAACAGCAACGGATCGGCCGGCCTCTGGTACAAGAGCGGTTCGGATCCCGATTCCGGCGCTGCGACCGCCGGGACGGACTTGATCTTTGCTGCGGGAGACACGACGCCCCCCGGCGATATCGCCAAGTTCAGCACCGCCTCGCGTTCTCAGGTCGTCACGCTGGAGTGGCTAAACCCAACCGACTTCGACTTCGCCGGAGTTCTGGTGCTAAGAAGGCTGGGAAGCCCGGTCAACGCGACGCCGACGGACTCCGTGACCTACAGCGTGGGCGATACCATCGGAAGCAATACCGTCACCTGCGTGACGACTTCGGTCGATACATCTTGCGTGGACTCGACCGTCTTCGATGGTAACGACTACTACTTCAAAGCCTTCGCTTACGATACCTTCCACAATTACGCCTCCGGCATCGAGGTGCGCAGCCTCCCCCGCAGCACGAAGAACTTCAAGTGGGCCGTGGCGACCTCGGCATCGAGCCTTGCGCCGACGGGAACCGTCGCCGGCCAGTACGTCTTGGCCGTCGGCAACGACTACTTGCTGCACCGACTCAACGAAACGGATGGCACACGCGGAGGATGGGATCCTCCCAACGCCGGATCCGCCATCCAATCCCGCCCGATGGCGGGCGACCTGAACATGGGCGTTGGTATCGCCGACTACACCTCATACACCACGACTCAGGATGGCTTGGTCTTCCGTCATAGCCTCGATGACGGCGTCGTCGACGGCTTTGCCGATGCGGTCAACGACGCCGGATGTGCGGCGGGCTCCCTGCAGGGCGGCCCCGTAGCCATGCTCGATGCGATCGACGGGAATGCGAACGACCTCGACGACGTGGTCATCGTCGCCACTCGCTGCGGAGCGAGCGACAACCGCATCCTGATGTACTCACATGATCTCGGAACACTGTTCGACTCGTATGGAGGTGATGAAGACGGCGACGGCACGGGGAACACGCTCGGCATGTCCAACGCCGCCCCCTTCATTCTCTATCGCGATACGGCTTTGAACCTGGTCTATGTCCCGCTGCGGCAAGACGGCGACGACAACGAGTCGTTGGTCGTCCTAGCCGTCGGAGAGAACCTAGGAAGCCCGGAATTCGTTTCCCCCGTGTACTCGGAGATCGTCGGGGTCGGTGACGTCGATGCCATCCCGGTGGCTTTTCCCTTCGGAGGCAGCACCAGCGACATCCGATTGGTTTTCGGCAATCGAGACGGCGAAATCTATCTCTACGACGCGGTGAATCGAACGGGAGGACCTGCTTCTCCTTTGGTCTATAAGGACATGCAGGCCACCGCGGACGGCGCCGTACGAGGTGTCGCCGTCAGCGGCCCGATCAACGA
The DNA here is from genome assembly GCA_027021395.1 of Acidobacteriota bacterium. Classification (GTDB taxonomy): domain Bacteria; phylum Acidobacteriota; class Polarisedimenticolia; order J045; family J045; genus JALUUK01. The sequence goes on along the minus strand of JALUUK010000123.1, from coordinate 1,593 downwards.
CGGTGCCGGCGGCAAGGAGCACTGGGTCGTTTGGAGCACCGACACCATGGTCCACGGCATCAAGATTCCCAACGGTGCGGCCGACCTAGACGGGACGACCCACTGGTCCATCAACATCACCGGTCCCTCCACACCGCTGGTTCTTCGCTATGTCGGCGGGATCGACAATGTGCGGGCCTTCGTCGGAGATTCCGCGGGTGTTCTGCACGACATCGATGTCACGACGGGCTCGACGATACGCACCTACCAAGTCGAAGCCGGTACTACGCTCGGTGCGCCGACTTTCGATTACAACGATGGTACGAACCAAGGCGTCGTCGTCGGCACCAGCAGCGGAATGATTCACTGGGTCAAGATCAAATAGCCTAAGTCTGCGTCGAGGGCTCAGGGCGGCGCTCACGCGCCGCCCTTTTTTTCCGGGGAAAAGAGAGTCGCGTATTTCTTCTCCAGGGCCTTGAGCTTCTTGGAAGAAAGGCCTCCGAGAGATTCTATGGCGCGACGGAGGCGCATGCGTACGATATCGGAACCTAGAATCTGCATCGACTGATAGAGGGGGGTCGAAGCCCGCGACCCGCTGACCGCGACATAGAGCGGCGAAGTCAGGACCCTGATCTTCAGGTCGAGCTTTTCCGCCAATTCCACGAGCGTTCTTTCGATGCTCTCCGCTTCGAAGGCCGGCAATGCCTCGAATCGCCACACGACCATCTGCAACACCTCAGGCAGCTCGGAGTCATCCCTCCCCTTCAGCTTCAAATCGCCCGGATCGAAGGGAACCTCGTCGGAGAAGAAAAAAGCGGTGAGGTGACCCCAGTCGGCAAGAGTCTCCAGCCTAGGTTGCGCCAGGGGCAGAATGCTCTCGATCATTTTCGCGTTCAAGGCCCAGGTTTCGAGTTCGCGACGGAGCGCGGTCGCATCGTAATCTTCGCGGATATAACGGGCGTTGAGCCAGCGCAGTTTTTGAACATCGAAAACCGGGCCGCCAAGCGTTATGTGCTCGAGTCGAAAAGCGGCGATCATCGCCTCCAAATCGAATTTCTCCTCCCCTCCGGGCATCGACCACCCCAGCAAAGCGAGAAAGTTTCGCAGTGCCTGGGGCAAGTAGCCTGCACGTCGATAGTAGTTGATGGACGTCGGATTTTTTCGTTTCGATAGTTTTGACTTGGTCTTGTCCGCGTTTCGCAAGAGCGGCAGATGGCAAAAGACCGGCGGCTCCCAACCGAAATACTCGTAGAGTTTGACATGCTTGGGCAGGGAAGAAATCCATTCTTCGCCGCGAATCACATGTGAAATTCTCATCAAGTGATCGTCCACGACGTTGGCCAAATGATAGGTGGGAAACCCATCCGACTTGATCAGGATCTGATCATCGATCGAAGCCCAATCCTTGCGCACCTCACCGCGCAGAAAGTCCTTCATCAGGCACTCGCCGGCATCGGGAACTTTCATGCGGATGACATGTGGTTCCCCCGCATCAGCGCGGCGTCGCGATTCTTCGGCGGAGCGCTCTCTTCCCGCGAAATCCCGGAAGGCCTGAATGCCCTGTTCGCGCTGTTCGAGCCGCAGCCGTTCGATCTCTTCAGTGTCTAGGCACGA
>JALUUK010000122.1 GCA_027021395.1 Acidobacteriota bacterium | reverse complement strand
GCTGATTGCGAAGCTCGCCACTCTGCGCGAGCAGAAGCTCCCGAACGAGACGGGTGGCGTGCTCCTGGGTTCGTTCGACCTGGAGAGGCGCATCCTGTACCTCGTCGACGCATTGCCTTCGCCACCCGACAGCGAGGAGTGGCCGACTCTCTACATCCGGGGGTGTGACGGGCTCGCCAAGACCGTGGAGGCGCTCACACAAAAGACCCGCGGAATGCTCGAGTACGTCGGGGAGTGGCACTCGCATCCCGAAGGCGCCAGCCCAACTGCAAGCCAAGACGACTTCGAAGTCTTCGCGTGGCTTGCAGACCTGATGCAGGCGGATGGCCTCCCCGCGGTCATGGTGATCGTCGGCGATCGCGGCTCCATGAGTTGCTACGTCGGGCAGATGTCCAGAGAGAGAACTGCCATATTGGGGGAGGCATCATGAGAAGGACCTGGCTCAGCTATGTGAACCTCAGCGACGCTTACGAGCGGAAAGCCCGCTTCCTGCCAGCGGTGCTGTCACTCCTCCCTTTGCTGCCCGTTTCTGCCGCATTTGGTGCGCCCATGATGGAATGGATGAAGGTTTTGGTTGCAGGTGTTGGGCTCGGAGCGATTCTGGCAGTTGCCCTCTCGCACATCGCATCGGCGTGCGGGAATCGGATTCAGGAGAAGCTGTGGCCCGATTGGCCACACGACGCACCAACCAACCGGTGGCTTCACCCGGACGAGACGTCGGTTTCGCAGCAGCAAAAACAACGCTGGTATGAGGTCATCAAAGATGTGCTGCAGCTCGACATCGCGTACGTCATCGAGAACGGCGACGCTAATGAGTTGCAGGCCGTGATCAACGATGCCGTTCGGGGGCTTCGCAACCGTTTGTGGAAAACACCGCAGGCAGAACGGGTCCAGCTACACAATATCGACTACGGCTTTGCCCGCAACCTTGCCGGACTTCAGCCGGTATGGCTGACAGCTTCTTTCGGCAGCGCCATCGGATGCTGGGTCGCCTACATCTGGTTCCACGGCTCCGTTCTCTGGGGCATAGTCTCCACCGTCATCGCTGTCGGCGCGGCGGCCTTGGCTGCCGTGTTGCCTCGCTATGTCCGCCAAAAGGCCCACTACTACGCCGAGAGCTTCTTTGCCGCTGCTGTCGCCCTCGGGAGCCCGCCGTCAATATCGAAGAAGAAAGGAGGAATCGGCTCATGACCACCTTGACACGAGAACGCCTGAACAACCACCTCTGGGCCGCCGCTGATATCCTGCGGGGCTCGATTGACTCGTCGGACTATAAGCACTACATCTTCGGCTTCCTGTTCCTGAAGCGCCTTTCGGATCGCTTCGAAGAAGAGGCCGAGAACCTCATCGCCGAGGGTGAGGACGAGGAGGTCGCCTGGACTGATCCGGATGAACACCAGTTCTTCGTTCCGAAGCGCGCCCGGTGGGAGGCGATCAGAAAGCTTACCAAGGACATCGGCAACGAACTCAACAAGGCCTGCGCTGCTCTCGAAGAGGCGAACCCCACGCTTGAAGGGGTCCTTCTTGGAATCGACTTCAACGATCCCCGAAAGCTGGGCGACGGCAAGCAGCGCGACAGCGTCCTGCACCGCCTCATCAGCCACTTTTCTCAGATCCGGATGCGCAACGAGGATTTCGCGGAGCCCGACATGCTCGGCCGGGCCTACGAGTACCTGATCGAGAAGTTCGCGGACGACGCTGGCAAGAAGGGCGGCGAGTTTTACACGCCGCACCGGGTGGTGGAGCTGCTCACGAAGCTCCTCGATCCCGACGAGGGGATGCGCATCTGCGACCCCACCTGCGGCTCCGGCGGCATGCTGATCCAATGCGCGGAGCACGTCGCGCAGAAGACCGGCCGGCGGCTCGGGTCGGGGCTCATCGATATCACCCTTCACGGCCAGGAGAAGAACCTGGGTACCTGGGCCATTTGCAAGATGAACCTGCTCCTTCACGCCCTGCCCGATGCCCGCATCGAGAAGGGCGATACGATCCGGGAGCCGAAGCTCGTGCACGGCGGTGAGCTGATGCTGTACGACCGCGTCATCGCGAATCCACCGTTCAGCCTGGACCAATGGGGGCTCGAGGTCGCCAGGGAGGATCCCTACGATCGCTTCGCCTACGGCTTGCCGCCCAAGAACATGGGGGACTACGCCTTCGTCCAGCACATGCTCGCCACGCTGAACACCAACGGCAAGCTCGGTGTCGTGATGCCGCACGGGGTGCTCTTCCGAGGGGGTGGTGACGGACGCATCCGCAAGGGCCTCGTGGACGACGACCTATTCGAAGCAATCATCGGCTTGCCGGAGAACCTCTTCTACGGGACCGGAATCCCCGCTGTGATCCTCGTACTCAGCCGTAACAAGCCTGAAGAGCGCCGCGGAAAGATTCTTTTCATCCACGCCGCCGAGGGATTTGAGGCGCAGACGAACCAGAACGTGCTGCGTCTCGAGGACGTCGACCGCATCGTCAAGGCCTTCCGGACGTACAAGGACGAGGATCGCTTCTCCAGGGTGGTGCCGCTCGAGGAGGTGAAGGAGAACGACTACAACCTGAACATCAGCCGGTACGTCGACACGCTTGAGCCCGAGGAGCCGATCGACGTGGACGCAGCCATCAAGGAGCTTCGCCGGCTTGAGGCAGAGCGGGACACGGCCGCCGAGAGGATGGACGAGCTGCTACGGGGGCTTGGCTATGGGATCAGCTAGGCCACAAGATTGGACACTTGTCCGTATGGGCGACCTGCTGTCCGAGAGTCGCATTCCGGGAAGCAATGGGGCAGAGGCTCAGAAGCTGTCGGTGCGGCTCTACGGACGCGGGGTTGTGCCCAAGATCAACGACCGAAGAGGTAGCGCTGCCACCAAGTACTACCGTCGCCGTGCTGGGCAGTTGATCTACAGCAAGCTCGACTTCCTGAACGGCGCGTTTGGCATTATCCCACCTGAGCTGGATGGGTACGAGAGCACTCTAGATCTCCCGTGCTTCGACATTAATGCGGAGGTTGACAAGGAGTGGCTCCTCGCGTTGCTCACGCAGCCTGCGTTCTACGGCCGCTATAAGGTGAGCGCAGTCGGATCGCGGAAGGCGAGGCGCGTCGGTGTTGGCGAGTTCCTCGCCTCGCGAGTCACGATCCCGGGACCAGCTGAGCAGCGCGCCATCGCCAGAATCCTTGGGGCGGTCGACGACATGATCCGCAAGACGGAATCTCTTGTCGCACAACTTGAGACCGTAAAGAAAGCCGCGATGACGGAGTTGCTTTCGCATGGCCTTCCTGGTCGCCACATGGAATACAAAAAGACGCCCTTCGGCAGGATTCCAGTGACTTGGGACATCCGGCGAGTTGGGGAACTTGCCAAGTTCTCGGGTGGCCACGGATTCAGGCCACCGGACTGGAGTGATGAAGGACTCCCGATCATCCGAATACAGAATCTCAATGGCTCGCCGAAGTTCAACTACTTTGCCGGTAAGACCGACCCTCGTTGGATAGTCGAACCGGGAACTCTGTTGTTCGCGTGGGCGGGGACACGCGGTGTCTCTTTTGGGCCAACAATATGGAATGGCCCAACGGGCGTCTTGAACCAGCACATCTATCGCGTCGAACCCAAGGCAGGTGTTGAGAGGCTCTTCCTCTACTGGGCGCTATGGCGAATCACGACTCGGATTGAGAGGAAGGCACATGGCTTCAAGACTACTCTAGTTCATGTGCAGAAGTCCGACATTACGGACGCCGTCGTTCCACTTCCTCCCC
>JALUUK010000121.1 GCA_027021395.1 Acidobacteriota bacterium | reverse complement strand
TCTCTCGAGCGTCTGGCCATCGTCTCGGCGCTCGAGTCGCAGCTTGGGCGGTCTTTGCCGGAAAGCGCGCTTCTTGCGCCGACCGTCGCCGATCTCATCGCGGCGGTGCGGGCGGAAGAGCCCTCGCCGGATCAGACGGGGCTCGCTCCGGACGATGCCGCCCGCGAGCTTCTTGGACGCGCGCGGCGCACGGCGTGGCGCGGTCGGTGGATTCGGAACCTCGTCATGAGCCGAAGCCGACGTCATTTCGAGAAGAACCTTGCCTTCACCATCGAAGGGGTCGAGCATCTTCCGAGCGAAGAGACGATGATCCTCTGCCCGAATCATCTCAGCGATCTCGACGGTCTTCTGCTTTGCGCCATGCTCCCTCGGGCGCTGATGCAGCGCACTTGGGTTCTCGGCAAGGCGCAGGTCTTCCGTCATCCTCTCGCCCGTCGCATGCTTTTCATCGGTCATGTTCTTCCGGCGGACAATCGGAGGCGCTTTTTTCCGGCGTTGCGCACGGCTCGGTTGCTGCTCGAGCAGAAGGAGTGCTTGCTGATCTTTCCCGAAGGGCAGCGTGCTCTCGATCGGCGTCTCGGGATCTGGCGGGGCGGGGCCGGGTTGCTGGCCGCTCTGACGGGAGCGCCTTTGTTGCCGATCGCCTTGGCGGGTGTCGAACGTGTGCTTCCGCCGGGATCCATTCGTCCGCGGTGCCGCGATTCCAAGAACGCCGCGAAATCCGTACACCTGCGAATGGCGCCGCCGATACGAGCGAAGGCCGCGGAAAGCGGAGAAGATCTTCAGGAAACGATCGAGCGGGCACGAGCGCTGACGCAGGAAGTTCAAGCGGCGGTTCAAGCTGAGCTACGATCCATCCCCGAAGATCTGCGGGTGCGCTTCTAGCACTTCGCGGTCGATTCTTCGTTGCCGATGCTTCGGTTTGGCAAGGAGCCGGCACTCTTCGGGGGCCTTCGGAGGCCAAGGTCGGCTATCCGGGGATTCAGGTGCGAGAATGCGCAAGGTGTCGGGTGGCGTCGAGAGCCTCGCTGAGCGCAGCGACCACTCGCGCACACTGGGCCTCGCTGAGCGCATTGAAGAAGGGGAGAGCGATCGTCCGCTCGGCGACCGATTCGGTGACGGGAAACATGCCCGCGCGAAATCCGAAGCGCTCGCGGTAGAACGGCTGCAGGTGGATCGGTACGAAGTAGTTCCGACAGCCGATACCGCGTTTTCTGAGTTCTTCGAGAATCGCGTCCCGGCGATTTCGCGGCGTGCCCTCGGGCAGAGTGACCACGTAAACGAACCAAGAAATACGTTCCCCATCGCGCGCGGGCAGCGGTGCGGTGATGTCTTCGATGTCGTCGAGCAGTGCTCCATAGGTCTCGAACACACGCCGACGCTCGGCAACGAAGCCTTCGAGGCGCTGCATTTGTACGATTCCCATCGCGCAGAGAATGTCGGGAATGCGGTAGTTGAAACCGAGGCGAGGGTGTCCGAGCCAGCCACTGCCCTCGCCGCGCCCTTGGTTGCGCATCGAGTCCGCCAGCATCGCTAGCCCTTCATCGTCGGTGATCAACATGCCGCCTTCACCGGTGGTGATCTGTTTGTTGGGGTAGAAGGCGTAGGCCCCGGCCTTCGCCCTGCTGCCTGCGGCGCGACCGTTGCTGGTCGTGCCGATGGCTTCGCAGGAATCTTCGAGCACGTCGAGGCCGTGACGCGAGGCGATGTCGAGGTACGCGTCCATCGGGCAGGGGCGGCCGAAGACGTCCACCGGTAGCAGGCCGCGCGTCTTGTCGGTGATGACGCTCTCGGCGGCCGCGGGATCGAGATCCCAGGTGCCCGGGTCGATGTCGGCGAAGATCGGTGTGATCCCTTCGAAGAGCAGGCAGTTGCTCGAAGAGATGAACGAAAAAGGAGTGGTGACGACCTCGTCCCCGGCGCCCCAACCGAGTCCGCGCACCGCGAGGTGCAGCGCGGCCGTTCCCGACGAGACGGCGACGGCATGCCGCGTCCCCGCGTACTCGGCCACGGCCTGCTCGAAGGCTTTCAGCCGCGGCCCGAGGCTGAGTTGGCGGTCACGAAGGACTTCGACGACGGCGTCGATCTCGGCTTCGCTCACATCGGGGCTCGACAGGGGGATTTGCTCGTCCGTGCTCACCATTCCATCTCCGGTCCTCGTTCATAGATTGGGCCCGGAACGGATCTCGGGCAAGCAACGGGGGTGATTTGGGAAAGCCCCTGAATCAGGTACGATTCGGGTTCCGCACCGATTTTCACGGAGGAGAAAGTGCATGGGCCGCAAGAGAGCCGATTGGGATACCTATTTCATGAGCATCGCGCGCGAGGTCGCTACCCGCAGCACCTGCGACCGGAAGTGGGTCGGCGCGGTGATCGTGCGTGACAAGACCATTCTCTCCACCGGATACAACGGTTCGATTCGCGGCTTGGCCCATTGCGACGACGACGGGCACATGATGGAAAACGGTCACTGCATCGCGACGGTGCATGCTGAAGCCAACGCCGTCGTTCAGGCTGCTCGCAACGGCGTCCGCATCGAAGGTGCCGAGATCTATGTGACGGCGAGCCCTTGTTGGAATTGCTTCAAGCTCTTGGCCAACGGAGGCATTCGGAAGGTCTATTTCGGCGAGTTCTATCGAGACGAGCGAGTGCTCGAGATCGCACGCCAAGCCCGAATCGAACTGATCGATTTGAGTGCCGGGGAGAATCCCTGATCCACTCGCCGCATCGTTTCCGCTTCGCACCGTCGTTCGGATTCGTGCTGCTCCGATATCGATTCCGGCTTTTTTCCAGTTCCGCAGCTCTTGATCCCACGCGGTCGTCGAAGCTGTTCTCGGGATCCTAGAATGCAAAGGGATCTCGACCGGCTCATGGTGCAGGCTGACCTCTAGGGGATCCGCGAGCGGATACGTTCTCGAAATACGGTCGTCGCGATCAACCCGCGCGAGGAGATCATCCCGCGGGTTTCGGCCTCGAGTTTCCGTTCACGGCTTGAGCGGCAGGTACTTTCGCTCGACTTCTGCGTACTTGCGCTCGCACGGCCTTGTTTTTCGCCGGATCTCTCCCGATATTCATCATGCGATTCATTTCGGGCGCTAGCGAACGATTGCGGGTGCTACGGGAAGGGAGCATGCAGATCACACCGGGCGAGAAGGCGGCGGGCCGCAAGACGATGGAGCCCCGTCGCCAAGCCTTCGATACCTGGTTTCCGCGTATTACCGTACCCCACTTGCTGGCTCGGGCCCGGGCGGCGACCAGTGGGCCCGAACCCTTGGGGATCGGCTGGGATGTTTGCCACGAGATCTTGGCGGCCCGCTTCTTTCGAGCCGGTTGGCAGGGAGTCGATCCGCTTCATCCGCTGCCGCCGCCGTCCTCGGAGGGTTTGGGTGCTCAGTTGATCTGGCCCGACGGCGATCTCGTTCGTCCGACTCAGCGCCGCGAGCGCGAAGCACGCTGGCTCGAGAGGCTCGAGTTCTTGGTGATGTTGCAGGAGGGCGGGGGAGTTCGGCACCTCGCAGATCTCAGCGGAGACTGGGGTCACACGGCGTTATTGGCGATGGCGATGGGCTTTGAAGAAGTCCACCATCTAGGCCGAGCCGAGGTCCGCGCTTATCTGCAATGGCGAGCATCCTATGTCCAGAGCCGGGGCGAGGCGGGAATGGACCCGCTCTTGGCCTGGATCGATGACTCGCATGCACGAACGTTCGCTGCGGGGTCGGCTGAGCGGATCTCTGTCGATGGTGCAGTGAT
>JALUUK010000120.1 GCA_027021395.1 Acidobacteriota bacterium | reverse complement strand
GGGTGCGTTCGCGATCATCGGCGACGCGGCGGCGAAATCCGGCCGCGCGCGCGCGATGGGTGCGACGGGGGCGATGATCTGCGTCGCAGCCGTTCTTGGGCCTCCGTTTTCAGGCATTGTCGCCGATCGCTTCGGAGCGAAAGTCGTCTTTGTCGGTATGGCTCTCGTCATGCTGATGGCTGGGTTGGTCTTTTTGATCTTGACGACGGGGTCTTTGAGGGTGACGCTCGGAGTCGAAGGCAGAACGAATTCAGCGTCGCTGCGGGACTCCGATAGCTTTCTCAACCGCGGTCTTCTCACGGCTTTCGCTGCGGCCCTGTTCTTGACCTTCGGCTTGGGAATCATCGTGACGCACCTTCCGTTGCGCCTGACCGAAGCCGGATGGGGGCGGGGCGCAGTCGGTGCTTCCATCGCAACCTTCGCGCTCGTGGCGATGTTCGTCATGCTATCTCCGCTCTCTCGTTTTTCCGATCAGCGAAACCGCGTCCGGCCGATCATCCTTGGTTTCGGGTTGCTCTCCGTCGCTCTGTTCTTGTTGAGCTTCAGCCCAGTCGCGATGAGCGTGTTCGGTGGGATGTGCGTTTTCGGGCTCGGTTTCGGTCTGATGTTCCCCTCGGCGACAGCGCTAGTGACGGATGCATCGCCGCGCCGACGTCGCGGGGCTGCGTTCGGCATTTTCTATGCGGTGTACTCTCTCGGTGTCGTCATCGGGGCAGCCTCGAGTGGGCTCGTCGCCGATCATGCCGGCGATGGGTCGGGTCTTCCGTTGGTCATGGGGGGGATCGTCAGCATCATTGCGATGGGGGTACTCCCGATCATTTCACGCGCTGATTCTCGCGGATCTCACGCCGCCGCTCAACGCCGCAGAGTGTGATCGGGTTCTCCCTTCCCGCACTTCATCTCTTGCCTGACCCCTCATTCGAAACAATCGAGAAAAGTCTCCCTCGAATGACGACAAAACCTCGTCGGCGACTAAATATTTACCCGGGAGAAACGATATGTACCGTGGGCAGACGAGGTGTCGAAGGAGGGAGAGGTTGTGAGCAACGCCGAAGCAACGAGCGAAGGGAACGCGACTTCGGGCGAGACCGTCGTCGTGAAGTGGGATGAAGGCTGGGGCATTCAGGAGGCGGGAAGAGTGCATTCTCTCCTTGTCGAGGCGTTGAGCGGTGGCGGCTCGGTCTGCATCGACCTGGAAGATGCCGAGCGGGTCGATACGGCCACGCTTCAGCTTCTGTGCGCGGCGAGGGCCGATGCCGCGTCGCGGGGCATCGACTGGCAGTGGAAAGGATCCTCGGCGGCATTCGAAAGGGCTGTGGAGCAACTTGGGCTAGGCAGCGCGCTAGGTGTCGGCCGAAAGTGACGTTCATTCGGACGAGAGGTAAGTGATGGCGAAGATTCTGGCAGTTGATGATTCGGCTTCCATGCGACAAATGGTGTCGTTCACATTGAAGTCCGACGGGCACGAGGTAACGGAGGCTGAGGACGGCGTACAAGCACTGGCCAAGGCGAAAGCTACGTCCTTCGATCTCGTGATCTCGGATGTGAATATGCCCAACATGGATGGGATCACGCTTTGCGGGCGATTGCGGGAACTGCCTGCCTACAAGTTCACTCCGCTCCTGATTCTTACGACCGAATCCGGCGCGGATATGAAGACCAAGGGCAAGGCAGCGGGGGCTACAGGGTGGATCGTCAAGCCGTTCAGTCCGGATCAGCTTCTCGCGACGATCAAGAAGGTGCTGGGGTGAAGCGATGAAAATCGATATGGAAGTTTTCCGACGCACCTTCTTCGAGGAGAGCTTCGAAGGTCTCGAGGTCATGGAAAGTTCCTTGCTCGAGATGGAGGCAGGGAGCACCGACAGAGATGCAATCGACGACATCTTTCGTGCAGCTCACTCGATCAAGGGTGGTAGCGGAACTTTCGGCTTCGCGCTCGTCGCAGAGTTTACCCACCTGCTGGAAACCCTGCTCGATGAAATGCGGGACGGCACACGCGATGCCTCTCAACCCCTGATCGACACCCTGCTCAAATCAGTCGATTGCCTGAGAGATCTGCTTCGCTGCGAAATGGACGGCAGAGAAATCGACCCGACGGCTTACAACGAGATCGAGGCCGATCTTCGCCGCCACCTCGAAGGTTCCGATGAGTCAACCGCGGCTCCCAAACCCTCGGCCTCTTCGCCGGCGCCTGCTTGTGACTCGGCGCCGGAGGAAGGGGCAGAAGCGGCCTGGAACGTCTCGTTTACTCCCGATTCGGAGATCTTTGGAACCGGAAACGAGCCGATTCGCATTCTCCGAGAGCTAGCGAGCCTTGGCCGTCTCGAGGTGATCCCGATTCTAGATGGGCTGCCGTCGCTCGAAGCCATCGATCCCGAAGAATGCTATCTGCGCTGGGAAATGGTCCTTCACACGAAGGAGTCGGAGTCAGCGATCCGGCAGGTCTTTGAGTGGGTCGAAGAACACTGCGATCTGGTGGTGAAATCGGCGCAATCCGAGTCGACGGAAGCCCCGGCCGCGGCGGAAAACGCGGCCTCCGCCTCCGCTGTCGGATCGGAGGTGCAACGGGGCCAAGCCGCCACGGGTGGGACCACCGGGAAGCACTCTGCCGAAGGTCGCAGCGCCAAGAAGTCTGGTTCACGCAAGCCCTCGGCATCCGAAGCCGGGTCGATCCGCGTAGGAATCGAGAAAATTGATACGTTGGTCAATATGGTAGGAGAACTCGTGATCACCCAGGCCATGCTCGGTGCTCTGGGAAAGAAGTACGAGGGCGAAGGGTCGACTGCTCTGCGCGACGGTCTCGCCCAACTCGAGCGCAATACGCTCGATCTTCAAGATTCCGTCATGCGCATTCGCATGCTACCGATCGGCTTTGCTTTCTCGCGTTTGCCGAGAATCGTTCATGATCTCAATACCTCCCTAGGCAAGAAGGCGGAACTGAAGATCACAGGAGAAGGTACCGAACTCGACAAGACCGTCCTCGAAAAGATCGGAGACCCTCTGGTGCATCTGGTGCGAAATGCCATCGATCACGGAATCGAAGCGCCGGACGTTCGACGCGCGGCAGGAAAAGACGAGTCCGGATCGATCCATCTGACCGCATATCACAAGGGCGGAAATATCTACATCGAGATCAAGGACGATGGCGCCGGAATCGACCCGGAGGCTCTTCTTGCCAAAGCCAGGGAGAAGGGACTAGTCGACGAGAACGAGGCTCTCTCCCGCGAGCGCATCTTCGATCTCATCTTCAATCCCGGGTTTTCCACGGCCAAGGAAGTCAGCGCCGTTTCCGGTCGCGGCGTCGGAATGGATGTCGTCCGCCGGAACATCAAATCTCTCGGCGGGCAAATCGAAGTATCGAGCGAGCTCGGCGTTGGATCGACATTCTCCATTCGTCTTCCGTTGACGATGGCGATTCTAGACGGGCAACTCGTTCGAGTCGGCGATCACATCTACATCATTCCACTCGTCTCGATCGTCGAGACATTGCAGATCAAGACCGAGTCGGTGAATTCCATCGCCGGTAGGGCCGAACTCTACAACCTTCGTAACGAATACCTGTCGATCATTCGCCTGCATCGCATCCTCGATGTCGAGCCGGACGGCGATGCGCTCGGTGGCGGCCTGCTCGTCGTGGTGGAAGGCGACGGCCAGCGCGTGGGTCTCTTCATCGATGATCTTCTAGGCCAACAGCAGGTCGTGATCAAGAGCCTCGAGGCGAACTTCAGGAAGATTCCGGGTGTCTCCGGCGCGAC
>JALUUK010000119.1 GCA_027021395.1 Acidobacteriota bacterium | reverse complement strand
AGCGTTGACGACGAGGCGTCCGTTTTCATCGAGTATCGCGCACGAGAAATCGAGTCGTTCTTTGACATTCGTCGAGGTCGACGTACGCCGAAGGGTTTCTCCCATGTCGCGGGCGATCGTCGAGAAGCGATGAGTAAAAAGTTCGGCTTTCGCTGCGGCGATGGGTTCTCGAGCTTCGTGGCGTTCGAGCCGCGCGCTTCGAACCATCAGAAGATCACCGAAAGGCGAGGATCTCGCCGTCCATCCTTCATCGACCACCGTGACGGTGTGAGCTTCGATGATCAATGCGGGACCTTCGACGGCATCTTTGCTCGATAGACAATGGCGTGGCACCACAGCGGCATCTTTGCCGGCAACGGCGGCCGAATGGACGTCCTCGGAGGCTCGATCCGAATCGAAGTCATCGAAGTGATCCGGCACCGAAGCGGCGATGACCTCGACGGATTCCACTTCAATGGATCCGCGTCGCGCGCGGAGCCCGAAGATCTTGTCGTAGCGAGCGACAAAATCCCGAACGATCTGCTCGGTGTCGCCCCAAGCGATCTCGAGAGTGGAGTCCTGTCCCTTCAGGCGCAGATGCACGATGCCCCGTCGTATGCGAATACGATCGCGCTCGATCTTTTCGTCGAGCAATCCCCCAACGGCCTCCGCCTCGACTTCTCTTCGAAGCGCGTCGAGATCCACATCCGCCAAGGGCGCAAGAACTTGTCGTTCGGCAACACGTTCGATGACGGCGGCGGCAAGGCCGTGCGCCGAGAGTAGGCCGGCATCGAGCGGAATGATGACCGTATCGAGCCCGAGATGGTCCGCTACGGCGCAGGCGTGTTGAGGCCCGGCTCCTCCGAAGGCGACCAATGCGTAGTCGGCAACGTCATAACCTCGGCGAATGGACACCTGTCGAATGGCGTCGGCCATCGTTTCGTTGGCGACGTCGAGAAAGCCATGGAGCAGGGAGGTCTCGTCGGGGGCGCGGCCTTCCTCCCTTTCGATCAGGGAAGAGATACTTTCGAGCGCGACCCTTGCAGGCGCTGGGTCGAGCGGGATCCCTTTTCGCAACGGAGCGAGTCGTCCGAGCAGCAAATTGACGTCCGTGATCGTCAGCGGCCCGCCGGCTCCATAGCACGCCGGTCCGGGAATTGCGCCTGCGCTGTCCGGGCCGACGAGAAGGCGTCCGTCGCGCATCGAGCATACGGAACCACCACCGGCCGCTACGCTGATGATATCCACGGCCGGGGCATAGAGGTGGGCCGGGCCGACTCTGTGTTCGAAGACATAGTCGAGATCGTCATCGATCCTCGAGACATCGGTACTCGTTCCTCCCATATCGAAGGCGATCGCCTTGGAGTGGCCGGTCCGGCGGGCGGCGGCGAGCGCTCCGACGACGCCTCCGGCAGGTCCGCTGAGTAGGCTGTCTTTGGGACGAAAAACATCTCGACCGACAAGTCCTCCGGCGGATGTCATCAGGCGGAGACGTGCCTCATGAAGGGGGCGGGCCACCTCCGAAAGAAGGTCTTCGAGCGGCTCGGCGAGATAGGCATTGACGACGGCGGTTTCCGTGCGGGGCAGAATCTTGATTCGGCGCGCGAGTTCCGCTCCCGAAGAAACATGGTCAAAACCAAGGCGAAGCAACTCGTCTGCCAATGCCATCTCGATTTCCGGGCGCAAATATCCATGGATACAGGAGACGGCAGCATGACGGATGCCTCGGTCGAGCGCGTCCCGCGCCGCCCCGAGGACTTCTTCTTCATCCCAGTCCGCGAGAAGGTCTCCATCGGCGCCGACGCGCACGTCGATCTCGTAACTTCTCTCGAAGAGTGGTTCGGGGATTTCGATCTTCGCGGCAAAGAGATCAGGTCGACTCTGGTCGCCGATGAGAAGGAGGTCGCCGAAGCCCTTCGTGATGAAGAGCGCAACACGCGCGCCTCGCCGTTCGAGCAGCGCATTGGTCCCGCGTGTCGTGGCAAATCGAAAATCGAGGCGCGGGAGAGGGGCCTCGGCTGCAGAGGCCGTGACGATTCTTGCTCCGAGGACGGCCGCAGGTTCCGGAGTGAGCAATTCAAAAAAACGGCCGGGGGCTAAGGCCTCGGCGTATGCTCCGTCGATGAGGATCGCCGAACGGTCATCAGGAGCTTCAAAAGGGACCGTCGCGATCATCGAATCGAGCGGTCGCAGTGAGAACACCCGATCGAAGCCTTTCGGTGGCGCAGATCCGAGATATTCGACGAGGAGCCGAATCTTTGCGGGCGATGCCGTGCGAGCTGCAGAGAGAACCCGGCCGCGAAGCGCACCGTGAGAAAAGACTTTGGCGCGGCAAATGCGTCCGCTCGGCGAAGTCGCGACACAGTCCGTGAAGGTGCCGCCCGTATCAACGGAAATCTCCCACCGCTCGCGCGTTCTCATGAGCGGAAGTATAGAGGAAAGTCGAAGGAGGACCCGATCGCCGACGACGCCCCGGGAGGCCTGCCGGCGAGAGGAAATGGTCTATCATCACCGGCGCATGGGGGAAGGCGGAAGGAGAGCGAGCCATGTCCGAGGTGTGGAACGATCCGCGGGAAATCAAGAAGCATTGGATGCTCGATCCTGAAGTGACGTTTCTCAATCACGGTTCGTTCGGCGCCTGTCCTCGAGAGGTTCTTCTGCGACAAAGAGAGCTGCAGGATCGGATCGAACGTGAACCGGTGCGTTTTTTTACCCGCGACTTCGAAGGGCTTCTCGATCAGGCACGCCATGATCTCGCGGCGTTTCTCGAGGCCGACCCGGAAGGTCTCGTTTTCGTGCCCAACGCGACGACTGCCGTCAACACCGTGCTTCGTTCGCTCGACCTGTGTTCGGACGATCAATTGCTCACGACGAACCATGAATACGGCGCCTGCCGCAATGCGCTCGACTTCGTCGCCGATCGCTCCGGGGCGGAAGTCGTCGTGGCGACCATACCCTATCCGCTCGATTCACCTGATCTCGTGCTCGAAGCTCTTCTCGAAAAGGTCACGTCCAAGACGCGCCTTCTGCTCATCGATCACGTCACATCTCCGACGGGCATGGTGCTTCCGGTGGAAAGCATCGTCGCCGCCATGCGCGAGCGCGGTGTCGAAACTCTCGTCGACGGTGCGCACGCCCCCGGGATGGTTCCGGTCGATTTGACGGCCCTTTCAGCAGCCTACTACAGCGCCAATTGTCACAAATGGCTCTGCTCGCCGAAAGGGGCGGCGCTGCTCCATGTGCGGGAGGATCTGCGAGCCTCGTGCCGACCTTTGACGATCAGCCACGGGGCGACGTCCGCGAGGGCGGATCGTTCGCGGTTCTTGGAGGAGTTTTTCTGGACCGGAACGCGCGATCCTACGCCATGGCTCTGTGTGCCGCGAGCCATCGAAGTGATGGCGTCTTTCGTCGAGGGAGGCTGGCCCCAGGTGATGCGACGAAACCGCCATTTGGCGCTCGAGGCGCGGAAGATACTCAGCGCGGCGCTCGACGAGTTGTCTCCCGAGGCTTCGGCTCCTTGCCCGGATACGATGATCGGCTCGTTGGTCGCCTTGCCGCTTCCTCCGAGCGAGCATCCGGCATCGGAGGCGGGGCCTCTCCAAGGCGATAGGCTGCATGAGGCTCTCATCGACGACTACGGCATTCAGGTTCCGGTCATTTCCTGGCCGTCCCCACCGCAACGCTTGATCCGCGTCTCATCCCAACTCTACAACGTAGCCGAAGAGTACCAGCGCTTGGCGGACGCTCTGGTTCATCTATTGACTCCCTAGGGGAATCATCGAGACGCTTTGGCGGCCAAGATGAAAAGGACCGTGTCGGGGGCGACGTCGTGTTGCGAAAAAATACGGAAATGAGCTTCGAGGCGTTCTTTCCACCATGCCGCAGATTCGACGATCAGATGGGCATTTCGCCCATCAGGCAACAAATGGTAGGCCGGGCGGGTCGAAATCGTAAAAAAGCCGACGGATCGAGTGACGCGTTCGAGATCGAGCAAAACGGCATCGATGTGCTCAGGCTCGACATGCTCTAGGACGTCGGTGCATACGACGATCTCCGCCGGGACGGGTGGATCGGCGAGTTCCGGAATTCCGGGGTCGTAGTTCTTGATAGAAAAACCGAGAGCGTGTTCGAGGCTTCTTTTTCCACAGCCGTAGTCGAGGATATCCCGCGTTTCTCTTCGATCGGACAATTGCCTGACGGCGTCGGCCCATACATGGCTGCTCGTTCCCCAATCGCCTTCCTCGCAATGTTTTCTCTCGAGGAGCTTCCTGTATTCGACACCGATCGTACCCGAACTCTTCTCGCCAGTCATCGTCCGTCCTCAGGGGGGTGCGGTCGCCCGCCAGCCCCTCACCTCTCTTCGGCCGTATCTTTGGATTATGAAGAACGCTTCTGCGTTTTTCGCGGCGAGGTTTGAAAAGCAGACAAGTTTCTGCTTTACTAGAGGCGGTACGGAAAGGAATGAAATCATGGCCTATACACCTCCAGGTGAAACCCGCAGGAAAGTCTACAACTACATGCGCGAATGCCTTCTGCGCGGTGAGCCGCCCACCGTGCGCGAGGTCCAAAAAGCCATGAAATTTCGCTCGGTCGAATCGGCACGCTCTCAGCTCGAGATGCTGGTGGAAGAGGGCGCCTTGGTCAAAATCGGCGGAAAGTCGCGTGGATACCGGCTTCCCGGGCAGATTGAAACTCCGGGGACCGAGAACACGCCGCCCCTGCAGCCGACCGTGCTCGTTCCGCTCGTCGGAAGCGTCGAAGCCGGCGAGTTGACCGAGGCCATCGAAGAGCCGGAGGGATATCTCGCGATTCATACCGCACTGCCCGAAGGTGAGGTTTTTGCCTTGCGTGTGCGGGGCGAAAGCATGGTAGGAGTTGGTATTTTCCCCGATGACATCGTGATCGTCGAGCGCCAGGAAAGCGCGCTCAACGGCGACATCGTCGTTGCGCTCGTCGGCGACGAGGCGACGGTGAAGACTTTTCGCCGGACGCGCGACCGAAAGATTTCACTCGAACCTGCGAATCGTCGCTTCAAAAAAATCGTGCCGGCCAAGGGTGAGTTGCGGATTCTCGGGCGTGTCGTCGAAGTGCGCCGTTTCCTCGACGGTATCCCGCTGATCGAAGCCGAGCCCTATGCGTGAATCGGCAGGAGGCTCCATGCCGAAATCGCTCTCGTCGAACGCGCGCTCGTCGGCATGGAAGTACGTCACGCGCGGTTTTTCCGGGAGACCTCAACAGCGGAAGGGGGAGGAATGGCGGTGCTCTGATTTGGCCGGGCGAATGAGCGAGCTCTCGGGCTGCGGCGCCGGTGCCGAGATGACCTTGGCCCTCTTGCTAGTCCGTGATGCGCAGGCTAGGCGGGAGCCTGTGGCATGGGTCTCGGCAGAGGCGAGTACTTTTTTTCCCCCGGATGCGGCAGAGATGGGGATTGATCTTTCGGTGTTGCCGGTCATTCGGCTTCAAGATGCCTCGGGTGTCGGTCGCGCTGCCGAGCGCCTTTTGCGTTCCGGGGCATTCGGATTGCTCGTGCTCGATCTCTGGAGTCGATCGGATATGCCCCGCCCGCTGCAATCACGCCTAGCGGGATTGGCGCGAAAGCATGACACGGCTCTGCTGTGTTTGACGCAAAAAAACACGCGGCAGGCCTCACTCGGGCCATTGGTGTCATTACGTTGCGCGGCAGAACGCATTCTTCCGAATGACGACCTTCTCGGTGGCTCAATCCTCTGTCGCATGCAGGTCATCAAGGATCGTCACGGAGCGTCTCGCCGGCACCACGACTTCGTGTGCCGATCCCTACCCGGACTCGATTTTAGAGGGAGATGAGGCGGCGACAGCGAAGACGAGGCGATGAAAGATAAAAAGTCATTTGTCCGTGATGGGAACTTGAGTATCATAGGCAAATGTCCGTTAAGGTGGAGAAAAGGCGGTGGGCGGCGGTGGTGTTGCCGAATCCCGCACTTCAGATCTTCTTGAAAAATGGAGTGCCCGGTAAAACGGTCGACTCCTTACGGTCTCCGGCTGCCGTCGTTGCTGAAGACAAGCCGAATGCACGTCTTCTCGAAGTGAATGAGGCGGCACGAAATCAGGGGATTCTGCCGGGAATGCGCTACGCCGCGGCTCTTTCGCTTTGTGCTGAGCTACACGCCGGAGTATTGCGCGCAGACGAGATGGAAGAAGAGATGGACGGCGCATTCCGGGCATTGCAAGGGGTCGGCCCGGATGTCGAGATTTGTCGCGATGTCTCAGGTGTTTTCTGGCTCGATGGAAGCGGCCTCGAGCGCCTTTATTCTTCAGCGAGTTCTTGGGCCCGGGCGATCCGGAAAATTCTCGGCGAAGTTGGATTTCAGGCCGTCGTGGTCGTCGGTTGGTCGCGTTTTGGTACCTATGCGGTTGCGCGCTCTTTCGCCAAGCCGGAGGGGGAACGCGGGAAGCCAATTTGCCGCCATGAAGTCACGGTCTTTCCCAGCCTTGCGGATGAGCGGAGGGCCGTAGGAAAAGTTTTGCTCGAAGACCTTGGCCTAGGTGAAAGTCTTTGCCGTGCGATGGAGCGACTCGGCATCACATCGGTCGGCGACTTCCTTGCCTTGCCGGAATCCGGTCTGCGTGAGCGCTTTGGGGAAGAGGCTTGGCGCTTGCGTCGCTTGGCTGAATCTTCGCGATGGACTCCGCTCCAGGCGGAACGCGTAGAACGGCCATGGACGAGCGAAATCGACCTCGAACCCCCTGACGGGGATGTCTACCGCTTGCTCTTCGCCATCAAGCAGCACATGGATCCTTTGATCGAGCGACTCGCCGAGCGGAAACGTTCTCTTGCAGAAGTCGCCATCGAGATGAAATTCGACAATGGTGAGAGGCGGTGCGATCGCCTCCGCCCGGCGAGACCGACATGCGACGGAGCGCAGATCATCGATCTTTTACGCTTGCGCATGGAGTCTTTTCTCGGCAATACCCGTGATCACGCTGCAAAGGTTGAAACCATACGCATCGCAGTGAAAGGGATGCCGTCTTGCAGTGATCAGCACCGCCTTTTTGCCGAGAACCCTCGTCGCGATTCGAAATCCGCTCATCGTGCACTCGCGCGACTACGCGCAGAGTTCGGTGCGAATACGGTCGTGCGTGCCGTGTTGCGCGAGGGGCATCTCCCCGAAGCCCATTTTCGATGGGAGCCGTTCGGTGAGGTGGATGGGTTTCTTACGTCTTCAACAGGGCGGCATTCTGCTGCGAATTTGGTTCGACGTCTTCACTATCGACCCCTCCCACTGTCTCCTCGACCATCTCGGTTACGAAACGATGGTTGGCTGCCGTGTGGAGTGCATTGCGGCGCCGTCGTACGACTTATCGGGCCTCATGTCATCGACGGTGGGTGGTGGATCCGTGCGGTGCACCGAGAGTATCACTTCGCCGAAACTCAGCGTGGCGATCTACTGTGGATTTTCCATGACCGTTTGCGCCGACGGTGGTTCTTACACGGCGAAGTGCGCTGATAGTGGTGGCGAAATGACATACGTTCCACTCTTTTGCAAGACGAATTACTCTTTTTTGGAGGGTGCTTCGCATCCGGAGGAAGTGGTCGAGGAAAGCCATCGACTAGGATTGGAGTCGGTGGCCATCACCGACAGAGACGGTCTGTACGGTATCGTCCGAGCACATCTTAGCGCTCGAGAACTCGGCATGAAAATCATCGTGGGGGCCGAAGTGAGCATCGATGATGGTTCGCATATCGTTTTGCTGGCACAAGATCGGCGGGGCTATGCGAATCTTTGTCGTTTGATTTCCAAAGGGCGATTACGCTCGGAAAAGGGGAAAAGCTGCGTTTCGTGGAGCGAGATATGCGCGGCAGCCTCAGGGCTGCTGGCGCTTTGGGGTGGCCGAAAGGCGCTGTTGGGTGAAAGTGCTTCGCCGCATCGTGTGGCTGTGAGACTTCGTCGGGCTTTTGGGGATCGACTCTATGCTCTGCTCGTACGCCATCGTCGTGCAGAAGAAGTGGAGTCGGAGCGGAGGCTCGTCAATCGCGCAGAACGCTGGAAGATTCCGTTGATTGCCGCCGTGGAGGTGCTCTATCACCGTTCTTCTCGCCGTCGCTTGCAGGACGTGTTGACGTGCATTCGTCACAATACGAGTCTTTGCCATGCGGGAAGAAAGATCAAGGGCAATGGGGAGCACGCGCTTCGCACTCCCCGTGCATTCGAGGCTCTCTTTTACGATCACCTCGATGCGGTGGAGCGCACGCGCTCGCTGGCCCGGAGATGCACCTTTCGGCTGGACGAGATTCGCTATCGTTTCCCTGTGCAGAGTCTTCCCAATGGCAAAAATTCGGCGGATCGTTTGCGAGAATTGACCATCTCCGGCGCGCATCAGCGTTACGGACGGGATATTCCGGAAGATGTGATCAGGCAGGTCGAGCGGGAATTGAGCGTTATCGTCAAGCTCGATTACTGCGGATATTTCCTCGGAATGTGGGAAATCGTCGACTATTGTCGCCGGCACGAGATTCTTTGCCAGGGAAGGGGGTCTGCAGCCAACTCCGCCGTTTGTTATTGCCTAGGGATCACTGCGATCGATCCGGTGCGAATGAATTTGCTCTTTGAGCGCTTCATTTCGGAAGAACGCGCAGAACCTCCGGATATCGATCTGGACATTCAGCACCATCGGCGGGAGGAGGTGATTCAGTATGTCTACCGAAAATATGGTCGAGAGTATGCAGCCATGGTGGCGAACTTCGTTCGCTACCGGCCGCGCTCTGCGGTGCGTGACGTGGGCAAAGTCCTCGGATTGGCTCAAACGTCGCTCGACCGTTTGGCCAAAATGCTTTCCTCCCGTGGTCATATCGAGACGAGTGCGCTGGCATCAGCCGGACTTTCGGTGGACGATCCGCTTTGCAAGCACTTATTCGAATTGAGCAATGAGATTCTCGACTTTCCGCGTCATCTGTCGATCCATCCCGGAGGTTTTTTGCTTGGCCATGAGCCGGTCTGCGAAGTGGTACCTATCGAAAACGCCACGATGAAAGATCGAACGGTGATTCAGTGGGACAAGGACGATGTCGAGGCGATGGGTTTGTTCAAGGTGGATCTTCTCGGCCTTGGTGCGTTGACGCAACTCGATCAATCTTTCCGCCTGCTCGAAAAGCGCCGCTCGCTTCGTCTTTCGATGGCGACGATTCCTGCTCAGGATGAAGCGACCTTCGAAATGATGCGCCGGGCGGATACGGTGGGTGTTTTTCAGATCGAAAGTCGCGCGCAGATGGCCATGCTGCCGCGTTTGCGCCCGGAGACCTTCTACGATTTGGTGATCGAGATCAGCATCGTGCGTCCCGGGCCGATCTCGGGCGGCATGGTGCATCCCTATCTCAATCGGCGGGCGGGCCGGGAAGATATTGAGTTTCCGCATCCCTCTTTGAAGCCGGTGCTCGAAAAGACACTCGGTGTGCCGCTTTTCCAAGAGCAGGTGATGAAGTTGGCAGTCGTGGCAGCGGACTACACGCCGGGCGAAGCGGACCAGTTGCGGCGCGACATGGCGGCATGGCGGCGTGCGGGAAGAATCGAAAAGCACCGCGATCGGCTGATTTCACGGATGGAAGCCAAGGGGATCGATCGCGCCTTCGGCGAGCGTATTTTCGAGCAAATTCGAGGATTTGGTGAATACGGTTTCCCGGAAAGCCATGCGGCGAGCTTCGCGCTGATTGCCTACGCTACGTCGTATCTGAAGTGTCATTTTCCTGCGGTGTTTGCATGCACCCTTTTGAATTCCCAGCCGATGGGTTTTTATTCGCCGGCCACGATCATCGAGGATGCGAAACGGCACGGCGTCAAAGTGTATCCGGTGGATGTCGCGAGATCCGAGTGGGAATGCACCCTGCGCACCGAGAAAAACGGCGACGAGGCCCTGCAGATCGGCGCGCGTTTCATCAAGGCTTTCCACAAGGCAGAGTGGGAGATGCTGTGTCGCGTGCGGAGCGAGGCCGCTTTTCGTGACCTCGAGGATCTCGTTCGTCGTAGCGGGCTGAATGAGTCCGCTCTGCTGCGGATCGCCGAAGCCGGAGCTTTGGAATCACTTGGCGTCTCGCGACGTACGGCTCTTTGGGAGGTACGACGTCTCGTTCGAACACGGTGTTTGGGACTGCCGCTTTCGAAGACTGAGGCGGCTGTCCGATTTCAACCGCTCGATTTTTTCGAAACCGTGGAGTGGGACTACGGGACGACGGATCACAGCGCGCGAGGGCATCCCATGCAGAGTCTTCGTGCGGAGTTGAGTGCGACCGGGCTTCCGGATGCACGGGGCGTCAACGCGATGGGCGACGGCGATGGCGTACGCTATGCTGGGGCGGTGATTTGCCGACAGCGCCCGGGAACAGCCAAAGGCGTAACGTTCATGACCATGGAAGATGAAACCGGTTTCGTCAACGTCGTCGTTTGGAAGAAGGTTTTCGAAAAGTATTGTATTTTGCTCAAGACGGCGTCGTTTCTCGGAATCAGCGGCAAGGTACAGTCCCAGGATGGAGTCGTTCACGTCGTTGCGGAGCAGCTATGGATTCCCGCTATTTCGCGAACCCCCCGGCGTCGTCGCTCGCGGGATTTCCACTGAAGCGGCGATCGGCGATGCTCTGTAAAGAATATGTAAACAGGGGTCAATTTCTTTTTACGCTCCTCGATTTTACAGAACCCACGATGGAGCCTTAGACTCCCAATCATCGATAGATGAAAACCGGAACGAATCCA
Organism: Acidobacteriota bacterium; assembly: GCA_027021395.1. Classification (GTDB taxonomy): domain Bacteria; phylum Acidobacteriota; class Polarisedimenticolia; order J045; family J045; genus JALUUK01. Next base: position 5,661 of record JALUUK010000119.1, on the reverse strand, counting down.
AGGAGACGAAAGATGAAAAAGCTGATTCTGGTCGTCGGATTGATCGCCGTCCTCGCGGGGCTGCCGGCGCTCGCTCACAGTGAGGGTGCCTGCAAGGGCTCGACGCAGGAATGCCTGAACAAGATGGCCTCCAAGCTCAAGCACAAAGGTCTGGTCGGTATCAAAGGCCAGTGGGACGAAGCCATCGATGGTTACCGCATCGAGAGCTATCTCGAAAACGGCAATGCCAAAGCGTCCGGTGTGAAGATCGGCGACGTCTTGGTCGCGATCAACGGGATCCGTCTCAGCGACGAAGAAGGTTCGAATGCCGACAAGAGCAACCGTATGCCGGGAAGCGAAGTCAAGATCACCGTCATGCGCGATGGCTCGGAACAGACCATGAATGTCGTTCTCGTCGGGCTGACCGAGGAGCAGATCGCCAAGTCCATTGGTGCTCATATGCTCAATCATGTGCAGGTAGCCAAGGCCGACTGAGTCCCCCTTCAACTCGGACGGTCGGGGCCGGTTCGCAAAGAACCGGCCCCTCCTGTCTTTGGTCGCAGGTTCCGCCTCCGGGGCGAAACGCTTCGGCATGTAGTACCCTCAGCGCCCTGTTTGCGACGTTTTTCAGGGTCGGGCGGAAAGAGAGGGCCATGTCGAATTCAGCGTCCACTGCATCGGCGCCGATGCGCTCGAATCGATCCCTTGCACTGAGCGGCACCCGTCGCCGGGCGGAAGCGCTGATCGTATCTGCGCTTGGCGCCGTGCTCTTGTATTCCGGTTCACGGTGGGAGACGCTCGCCGCGCTCGTCGGTGTGTCGTATACCGTTATGCTGCTGCCGGCTCTCATGGAGCGGTGGCGCGCTCCGATCGTCGGCTTCTATCCGGGACTGCTCGGGGCGGCGATCGCCATGAACTGGACGCTCTCTCAATTCGCTTGGTTCGCGCCGCTGCTTCTTCCACCGCTCTTGAGCTGGCATTGGATTTTCATGCCGCTCTTGGTTTGGTCCTTGCGGTGCGCAACGAGCTGGCCGGCCTACTTCATCCTGCCCATTGCGCTCGGTGCGGAGCAGTGGCTTCGCCCGGTTTTTTCTCTGGGCAACTACAACATGTACGAGATCGGCACTTTCCTCTATCCCTATCCAATCTTGATTCAGATGGCGGATATTTTCGGGTCGATCGGTCTTACGGTGATCTACGGTTGCGTGCTCGGGGTGGGTGTCGAGTTCTTGCGCCCGTATATCGACGGCGATGCGGCAGACGGGAGCCGTGTGCGTCGCAGAGGATTGGTGCTCGCCGGTGTGCTGGTAGCGATCGTCGTTTCCTACGGTGCCTGGAGGCTTTCTCAAGAAGAGGACTTTGAAGAAGGGCCGCGAATCGCCATCGTACAGCCGAGTCAGGACCACGACATCGAGCTGACGCCGAAGGTTCTCTTGTTTCAGCAGCGCTTGACCATCGATAAGGTGGCAAAAGGGTCGGCGGATATGGTCGCTTGGCCCGAGAACGCCATCATGATGCCGTATACGGAGAGGCCCGAGTATCGCGATGCCGTGATGTGGATTGCGCGTACCGTTGGGGCTCCCTTGCTGTTCGGAACGCAACTGACGGGACCGGACGGGAAACGTCCGACAGCGAGTTCGCTTCTCGTGGATCAAAGCGGGGAAATTCTTTGGCGCTACGACAAGATATATCTTTTCCCCTTTACGGAGCGGCGCCTTTTCGCGAGCTTCGAGCAAACGGTTCCGTGGCTCTACAAGGCCATTCAGGATGCGGTTCGTACGGCTTGGGGACGAGCGCCTGATGGTTGGGCTGGAAAAGAAGCCACCGTCATGGAGCACGAATTCGACGGGAAGGTACGGCGTTTTTGGGCGCCGCTGTGCTACGACATCTGTTACACGGTGCCGGCAAGAGAGGCCGCGCGAAATGGCGCCGAATTTTTCGTCAATCTGACATCCGAAGGGTGGAATGGTTGGGGAGTCACTCGCAACCAGATGGGGTCCGCGATTCTTCGCGCCGTGGAGTATCGGGTCGGCGTGGTCCGCGTGGGGAATACCGGTTTGTCCGGATTCGTCGCGCCGAGCGGACGTGTGGAAGAGTACCTCGAAGGAGAAAACGGTCGCAGGCTCTTGGATGTCGGCGTGCTCACGCGTCGTGTTACTCTTGATCCGCGTGCTCCGACGATCTACGCCGCCATCGGCGGCGTGACCGATCCCGCGTGGATGGTCCTTTGGTTTCTGATCGTCATCGGCGCAATGTTACGCCGTCGTCTGCGTCCATTGCCAACGGCCGATGGCGACTCATGATCCAAGATGGACGGGGCTGTCGGGACCGACCGGAAGGCCCAGCAAGTACCAGATGATCAGCATGGTCATCCAACCCCAAAAGAGAATATTGGCGTAGGGAACGAGATACGACAGGACCGTTCCCACCTTGGCCTTTTCTTTGTCGATGTCGGCGATCCACCCCAGCAGCACCGGGAAGAAGGGATAGAGCGGGCTCACGCAGTTGGTGATGGAATCGCCGAGGCGATAGAGAAGTTGCGTGAAAGCCGGATGGAAACCTAGGGCCATGAACATCGGAACGAAGATCGGCGCGAAGATGGCCCACTTGGCCGATGCACTGCCCATGAACATGTTGGCCACGGCGATGATGATGACGAAGGCGACGAAGAAAGGAATGGGGAAGGATTCCATTCCCAGCCCACGCAGCAGGTTCGCTCCGGACACTGCGATGAGTTCGTCGAAGCGGGCGAACTGGAAGATCTTCGTGAATTGAGAAATGACGAGAATCAGCACGATATAGCCGCTCATCTTTCTCATCGCATCGGCCATGAATCCGATCACATCGTCTGCCTTCCGGATCGTTCCGGCGACCTTTCCATAGACGATGCCGCCGACGACGAAGAGCGTGAAGAGAATGGGTACGAGTCCTTTGAAGAAATTGGACCGCCACACGAGCGCAGGATTCGGATCCGGATTCCGCAAGAGCCCGCCCGCAGGCACGATGGTCAACATCCAAAGACCGGTGGCTAGAGCAATGGCGATCACAGCCCAAAGGACGGCTTTCTTTTCGCGTGCCGTGATGGGTTCAATCTTCATGGTTTCGGCCGGTTTGCCGGATTCCAGTCGCGGAATCGTGTACTTGAGAGTGACGAGCGTGCCGAGAATGGCTAGGAAAATGACGGAAATCGCCATGAAGAACCAGTTGGAAAAGACGTTGACCTCCGGGTGCCCGCCGGTCGCGGCATTGGTCAGCGACATCGCCAATACGTCCGTGCCGGAAGGAAGGACGTTGGCGGTAAAGCCGGCTGTGGCGCCGACATAGCCGACAATGAGGCCGGCAATCGGACTTTTTCCGAGTTGTTTGAAGATGGCGGCGGCAAGAGGAGGGACGACGACGATGCCGGCATCAGAGCCGATATTGCCGCAGGCCGCGAGCGCAAAGAGAACCGGTATGACGAGAAAACTCGGAACGCCGAGCGCGATGCCACGCATGACCGTGGGAATCAGCCCCGCGCCCTCGGCGACGGCCACGCCCATCAACATCACGAGCACGAGTCCGAGCGGCTCGAAGTGTGCAAAGTTCTTGATCATATTGAGGACGAACCAGTTCAGTCCTTCGCGGGAAAGCAGGGACTGAGGAGTGACTTCTTCAGCGCGACTGACAAAACGGATTTGATAGCGCTTGTCGTCCTCGAGAAATGGAAAGCGTTCTTTCGACACCCGGAAGCTGCGAAGCGCCGATCGATCGATCGCCTCTTCGTGAATCATGTTCTCACCGCTGTAGACTTCAACGAAGAGATTCTTCAGGCGCGAGCTATGGGACGCGGTTTCCATATCGATGGTCAGCGAGTCGAAATCTTCGTTTACCTCGAAGAACCGGCCGTCGACCTGGCGTCCGTCGTGCTCGGACTTCAATATTTGGGTCTCCGGGCGTGTGACGTGAATGCCTGCGCGGTGGAATCCCTCCGAGAGCAGAACGACCGATAGGATCAAGATGCAAAAGAGCCAGAAAGGGTGGGGGAGTTTGTTTCCCCACTGCTCGACGAAATCGATCATATGAAGCATTGGGCTTTTTCGTGATCTTTTCTGGTTCAAGGCGACCTCCGGCATTCTGCTCAGGTTCGGGAGGATGGCTTCCCGAGACCTTGTCGGTGGGCGGGAGTATACCCGGCCTCGCGTGGCGGGTTCACGATCCAAGCTAGAATCCGATCCGTGAATTCAGAGGGAGTTTTCACCTTGATCGAGGCCCGAAATATCGTCGTAGGTGCCGGTGCGGCGGGGCTGTGGGCTGCGTGGAGGCTCGCGCAGCAGGGGACGGAAGTCGTTCTGTTGGAGAAGATGCAGCAGACCGGAACGAAAGTTCTTGCAAGCGGAGGGAGCCGCTGCAATCTCACGACCGCACTCGATGGCGAGCAGGCACGCCACGCCTTCGGAAAGGACGGCGCTCGTTTTCTTCGCCACGCGTTCCGGATCATGCCTCCGCAAGGCGTTCGAGAGCGCTTTGCGGAACTCGGCGTACCGACCGAGGAAGCTCCGTTCGAGAAGGTCTTCCCGACGAGCGGGCGCGCAGTGGATGTGAGGAACGCGCTCGAAAGAGCGGTTCGGCAGGCGGGCGCTCGTATCCTCTGCCATGCGGCGGTGCTCGAAATCCGCCGGGAATCGAATGCTTGGCTGTTGGCGCTTGCGGGAGGGCGAAAGGCTCGGTGTCGCACCCTCTTACTTGCTTCGGGGGGCAAGAGCTATGCGAGAACCGGTACGACCGGAGACGGATACAGGTGGCTCGGCGCGCTCGGCTTGCCACTCGTTCCACCGCGCCCCGCGCTCGTTCCACTGCTCTCGCGTGCACCTTGGGTGAGCGATCTTGCCGGAGTCACACTCGAGCATGTGGAAATCAAGCTCTGCGATGAACGGGGTCGCGTGCTCGGCCGACGGAGGCGCCCCTTACTCTTTACGCACACGGGGGTCTCCGGACCGGGAGCAATGGATCTGTCGGAGATCGTCAGCCGAAGCATCGAGCGCGATGGGCTCGAGCGGCAAGGAGAGCCGCCCTTGGAGTTGGCGGTCGATCTCCTACCGGGACAGAGCGAAGATTCCGTTCGCATTCTTCTCGAGCAACAGGAAGGATGCCGAGCGACAAAGGTTCTGCAAACCTTGCCCCTCAGGATCCCGCGGCGGGTGTTCGACCAAGTGCTTCGCCAAGCGGATCTCATCGGAGAGGGGAAGGCGACAATCCTCTCAGGCAAAAAGGCGAGATCTCGCATGCTGCTCGCACTCAAAGGGCTGCGCATTCCTGTTCACGGGACGCGAGGATTCGACCATGCGGAAGTCACCGCCGGGGGCTTGGATCTCGCTGCCGTAGATGGGGGGAGCATGCGGGTCAAGGGGGTAGACGATCTCTTCGTGATTGGCGAATTGCTCGACCTGCACGGTCCAATCGGTGGATTCAACTTCCAATCCGCCTTCGCGACCGCCGAGGTCGCTGCGCGTGCCACCCCAACGTGACGCGAAGATTGTTAAATCCCGCCCGCGGGAATTCCGCGCCCCTGCGCCCGGCGGCGGCCCGGGCCTAGGCCGAAATCTTTCCCGCCGCGTGCCGGAGCGCTCCGAGTCGACGGCCGAGGCCCCCAAGGCCTCACATCCGCCCCATCACGCCACTTCCGAGCGCTTCTTGGGACGCACT
>JALUUK010000118.1 GCA_027021395.1 Acidobacteriota bacterium | reverse complement strand
GAAATCCCCCAACGCGACCGTATCGCCGAGCTGATCGTTGGTGCCTTCACCGAAACGAATCAGATCTTCGCCGTCTGCCGTATCAATGTCGCTGACCCGCTGGCCTAGAGCACTCCCTCCGGAGAGTAGAAGCACGAGACAGACCCAGATCGCGCAGCCTCGGCGATATCCCGCCTTCCGGCATTCCATGCGGTATCCCTCTTTTTCCCCGCAGCAGCGCCACACCCGTGTGCAAGATGTACGCAGAAAACGGGTCGGCCGCAGCCATTTCCGGCGGCCTCGATGGCCGGTTCGTACTTTATCGAGCTGTTTCGGCTCCGAAGAGACGGTCGGATGAGCCGAGCGGCCCCTCGGCGACGACTCCCCGCCGAGAATCGGAGGCTAGGTGCTCGAGAATCGCCAAAGCCTCGACCGCCGCCTCCGATCGCCCGACCCGCCGAGCCCAGACCGGGGCCGCGAGCCGTTCCCTAGGAGCGTCCCGCATCGCCGCCACCAACTCGCGCTGCAGATCCAAGACCTCGGTGGCTGCTTTCTTGCCGGCTTCGACTCCGGGCTGATGATAGGCGTTGATCCCGGCGAGAAAAGCGTAGAGCCCGACCGCTCGTTCGAAGAGCGCAATCAAGGCTCCGAGCGAGCGCGCGTCCACTCGAGGAATCGTGATCGTCAGTGACGGTCGCGCCGAATCTGCGAGCGCACGGCGCGTACCATAGAGAAAACCCAGCAAGTAGTCTCCGGACGTCACTCCCGGTTCGACTTCGAGCAAAGGTGCGTCGATCCCGTCTTCCACGACGCCGAGGAAGGTGACGAAGAAATCGTTCCTTCCGTCCCGAAGCTGCTGCACGAAAGCATGCTGATCGGTGGAGCCTTTGTTCCCGAACACACTGAGGCCTTGCTCGACGACGTTCCCCTCGAGATCGAGGCGCTTGCCGAGCGACTCCATCACGAGCTGTTGCAGGTAGCGGGAGAACAAGAGCAGCCGGTCTTTGTAGGGAAGAACGACCATGGATCGATCGCCCCTGCCGCCACCTGAAAGAAACCATGCGGCAGCGAGTCTTGCCGCCGGATTGGCGCGAAGGTCCGGATGCCGAGTGGCCTCATCCATCTTTCTCGCACCGTCGAGCAGTGCGTGGAAATCATGACCGAGAAGACTCATCGGCAACAGACCCACGGCGGAGGTCTGAGAACATCGCCCACCGACCCAATCCCACATCGGAAAAACCCGTAGCCACTTTTCCTCTTCAGCCCTCTGCTCGAGCGCGCTCCCCTCCCCCGTCACGGCGACGAGTTGAGCGGCGGGCTGCCGACCACGCCCCTCGAGCGCCGCGCAAACTTCCACCAAGCCGTTGCGTGTTTCGCGTGTCCCACCGGATTTGGAGACCACCACGACCAAGGTGCGATCGAGAGTCTCGCCGAGTTCTTCCAGCACGCGATGAAATCCGGAAGGGTCGGTATTGTCGAAGAAGTGAATCGCCAGCGCGTCGCTTTTCGTCGAGAGCGCATCGGCTGCGAGTTGCGGACCGAGCGCCGAACCGCCGATCCCGATGAGCAGCAAAGCCTCGAAACGCGGCTCCCCGGGGGGCTTGATCTCCCCTCCCCGGACCTTCCGTCCAAAGACCTCGACTTTATCGATGGTCTCGGTGATCGCCGTGCGCGTTTTTTCGTCCGGGGCGAGATCCGGTGCTCGCAGCCAGTAGTGGCCGACTTGCCGATTCTCGTCGGGGTTGGCTATCGCGCCGCCTTCGAGCGCCATCATCTCTTCAAGTGCAGAAGAAAGCCTCCGCTCGAGGCCGCGCCATGCCTGCTCGGTGATTCCCATCTCGGAGACATCGAGCCGAAACTCGAGTTCCGGAACGAATGAAAGCGTTTCGACAAAAGCGTTCCACTTGGACACCGGCGCGTTCCTCCCAGGGCGAAGCGATTCTAGCCCGGTTTCTTCACCGAGCGCTCCAATCAGAGGAAGCGCAGCGCGAATCCTCGACGGATTCGCGCTGCGTGCCGGAAAATCAGGGGCAAGCCGGCGGCGTGGGCCGGACGGTATCGTTACTGTCGAGGCCTAGCGGTCCTACGCCGCACTGTGCGCTTTGAGCCGTGCTCTCGTACCAGAATGCCGTCCCGCTCGACGGGGTGGTTGCATCGACGCCTTCCGGCGTGAGCAACCCGCTGGCGATGCAGGTTTCGTTGTAGACCCAAGGAGAAACGATCGTTCCCCGGTAGAAGTTGTAGGTCTCGGCTCCGTTCACCGACGACCACGTGAACGTATCCTTGTCGGCCGGCGCTCCATTGAAGTTCGAAACTTCACCGGTCGACGTAAGGCTCGCCAACGAAGGATCGTTCGGTGCGCAATCGTCGGCATCGATGACACCGTCGAGATCCGCATCCGTGTTGGAGACGACCCACGCTTCGCCGGCATCGGCACGACCATCCGCCGGACCGTCGCCGAGATCAGAGGATACGACGAGGTCCATCCCCGCCGCCCCATCGATATCGCCGAGCGCGAGCCATCCCGTCCCGCCCAAAGCGTCACCAGCCGTCGCGCCGTGAATGCGCTGTGCCGCCGGCAGCAAGGACAGGTCGATGACGGAAACTCCCGCCGGGATGCGGGCACCGCTGAGGAAGTGAGCGGCTCCGGCATCTGTGCGAGTTCCGTCCGGACCGTCGCTTCCGCTCGCCCCGAGCAGCAGATCCGTCGTCCCGTCACCGTCGTAGTCGACGAGGCCCACCGAAGATCCGACGCCCTCGCCTCCGGCCGGACCGAATACGGCGAAGTCGGAGACCGTGGTGATCTCTTTGTCCTTCAGGCCGGAGAGATCCGCACTGCCGGTGATCAGATACGCACCACCGGCTCCGTTGCGAGCCGCAGCTCCTGGAGGTGCGCCCTGACCGGCGGCACCGAGCAAGAGATCGGCAAAAGCATCACCGTTCCACTGGCCGACGGCGATTTCCGCCGCGACGCGGTCCCCGGGCGTGTCGCCGTAGATTCGCGCGAGATAGTTGCTCGCCAAACGCAACTTGAGATCCTGAACCGGCCCAGCGCCATCGAGAACGAAGACTTCACCGGCATCGGCGAGATTGTCCGCCGTGCCGTCACCGTCCGGGGCGCCGATGATCAAGTCCTCGGTCCCATCACCGTCGACATCGGCAAAGGCCAATGACGAACCGGCATGATCCCCACCGTCCGCGCCGGAGATGTACCGGTCGGTATTGAAAGGATCCACCGTGATGACGTTGAAGATGTTGGCATTGTTGATCACCCAGATCTCTCCCGACTCTTCGAAGCCGAGGGAGTTGAACTCGCCGTCGCTGAGCGGAGAAGCGAGAACCAAATCTGCGGAGCCATCGTTGTCGTAGTCTCCAACGGCCATCGCCTCGCCGAGACGATCACCGCTGAGTTCTCCGAAGAAGACCAAGCTCGACCCGGAGGTATTGAGATCGATGACCGCCGGGAGTCCGCCACCGAAGAACACATAGACATCACCCGCGTCGACAGAGGCGTTGCTGTCCCCGTCACCGCCGGGAGCGGAAACGATGACGTCGTCGACGAGATCGTTGTTCAAGTCGCCGACCGCCACGGCCGCACCCAGTTCGTCACCGGCAGCCTGGCCATGAATCGTGACGTCGGCCGAGGTCACGGCCAAGTCGATGGTCGTCGTGATGGGCCCGTAGAAGACATAGGCCGCACCGGCTCCAGCGCGTCCGTTGCTCGGCCCATCGGCGCTCGAAGCTCCGACGAGCAGATCCGGCGTGCCGTCGGCATTGAAGTCACCCA
>JALUUK010000117.1 GCA_027021395.1 Acidobacteriota bacterium | reverse complement strand
CCACGGAAATTGCAGCCGCTTCGTCCCCGAAGCCCCGCGCAGCAGAGCCTCCCAAAAGGCGCTCTTGCCGGTTCCAATGCTCGAAATCGGTCCTAGACCGGTGATGACGACACGTTTGGATCCCCTCGTTCCCATGCTCCTCTCCTCCCGACTCGCTGCCATGCTCCCCTCCTCCTGGAAAGCCGTCCTGGCAAGCTGAGTGTTTTTCACGGGTTAGGGCGCATGTAGACCCGACTTTGCGGTCTGATTCGTGCTCAGACAGTCCCCAAGCCACGCGCGCGCCAACGCCATACTCCCGCCACAAACTACTCACATTCGCTTAGGGGGGCAAGGAAATGTCACGATTCGGTCACGAAAGCCGAGGCATCTTGGGAGAGGGAAGAATTCCGAGCTAGAGTGCGGGTTCATGAGATCGCAAGTCCCAGACGAAGACCACGCACCGGTTTGGACCTCTCCGAGGGAGGGGCTGCCCCTGCTTTGGGAGACTCCCGGCGAGTGGGCTCACCTCGCGCTCGAGCACCTCGACGCCGTGCTGGTGGATCACGCCCACTGCGAGCACAAGGCAGCCTCCTCCGCGCTCGCTCTCATCGGGCGTTTTCCCGACGACCCCGGACTGGTCGGGGCGATGATCGCCCTAGCGCAGGAGGAGATCCATCATTTTCGTCAGGTCGTAGACTTGATCGAGCGGCGGGGTGGAAAAGTGACTCGAGCTTTGCGCGATCCGTATGTCCGGGATTTACGCACCCGCAGCTCTCGAGAGATTGGGGGAGTGGGATCGAAAGCGGAGGCGCTGCTGGTTTGTGCCTTTGTCGAGGCTCGTTCTTGTGAGCGCTTTCGCCTTCTCTCCGGTGCATTGCAATCTCGAGCGAATGCGTCGAGTGAAGATCGCGAGTTGGCGGAGTTTTATCGGCGGCTCGCTGCGGCGGAGGGGCGGCACTGGGAAGTCTTTCGAGATCTCGCGGCGGAGGTCGTGGGTAGGACGAGGGTTGAGCATCGCATCGTGCGCCTCGCCGAAATCGAGGCCGAGGTGATTTCCTCGCGCCCGCTCGAAGCCCGCATGCACTAGGAGCCCGTGCGCTGGTCCATGGCGGACGGTGGTTGCAGTCGATCCTCCTTTGCGCCTTGGTGCGACCGTTTCTCCTCTTCGGGGTGAAGCACCGACAACCGATGAAGGTGTCGCGCGCAAAGTCGCCAAGGCCGCAAAAGGGGGTCCGGCCGTGAGCCCGCCGCTCGTTCTTCGCCGCGCAAGGTCCGAGAGGGCGCCATCGGGCGAAGCGATGCTCGGTCCTGCAGATGTCGCCGAATGGCCTTTTTCGAGCGTAGACTGAGTGGAGGCACGGAGGTCGCGTGGTGAGGCAAGGCACAGGCAAGGACGGTTCGATTTCTATCGTCGTGTTGATGTGTCATGCACCGATCGTCATTCCGGCGATCGGCGGTATTCGCGCGGCCGCATGCACGACGACGACAAGGGCCATGACGAAAATCGCCGAGCGGATAGTGGTTGCCCTTCCGGATCTCCTCGTCGTCGTTTCCCCGCATACACCGCGTCACGCAAACGCATGGGGGCTCGTAGCCAACGATCGCCTCGTGGCTTCGATGGCTCGTTTCAAAGCTCCCGACGTCATCGTAGATCTTCCCGGCGCCCCGGATGGGCGCCGTCTATTGCTCGAGTGTTGTCGACGGAATCACGTCGCGCTCAAGGAATTCGATTTGCCTACCCTCGACCACGGGGCGGCGGTGCCGCTTTGGTTCCTGCAATCTTGCGCATGGCGCGGTCCGACCATGGTGGTCGGGATGCCCCAATGCCCGGACGATCACCGGCCATTCGGCAAGGCGCTGCTCGAGGCGGCACGGGAGTCGGGGCAACGTTGGGCCCTGATCGCTTCAGGGGATATGAGCCATCGGCTGACCCGGGACGCACCGGCCGGTTACCATCCGAATGCAGCGAAATTCGATCGTTTCATCGTCGACGGCTTGAACTCAGGGCGCCCACTGCGAATCGACGACGTAGACGAAGGCTTGCGCGAGATTGCGGGTGAGGATGTCGTCGATAGTCTGCTCGTCGCCGAGGGCGCTATCGCAACGGAGGCCCGGTGCCGCGAGGTCCTTGCCTATGAGGGACCCTTTGGGGTGGGATATTGCGAAGCGGTCCTGCACGCGGCATCGGAATCACAGCGATGAGCACTTCCCGTACGATCATCCCTGCCTTGGCGCGGGCGGCCATTCGGCGAGCGGTGGCGGCCGATCCCGCCGATCTCGATCGGCTGAAAGCAGATGCAGCGCTTCCGCAACACCCTCACGGTGTTTTCGTGACCTTGAAGACCTCCGATGAGGAAGTGCGTGGCTGCATTGGACGTGTCGAGCGCTCCTGCGACGACTTGGCGGATGAAATCGTCGAGTGTGCGGTGCTGGCCGCAACTCAAGACCCCCGCTTTCCGCCCGTATGTGCGACGGAGGTCGACGACTTGAGGATCGAGGTGTCGCTTCTCGGAGAATTCGAACGAGTGAATTCGGTGGCGGATTTGGATCCCGAGCGATTCGGGGTCTTGGTTCGCGCAGGGAGGAAGCGAGGCCTGTTATTGCCCGGACTTGCAGGAATCTCCACTCCCGAGCAGCACCTCGCCATCGCTCGTGACAAGGGCGGAATCTCTGCGAACGCAAAGGTGGAGATCTATCGATTCGGAGTCGAGAAATACGCCGAAAGAAACGACGGAGACCGAGAAAATTGAGCACGCAAAACGAATCGGCTCATCGCGCCCGTTGGTGGCGCCGAGATCGAGAAGGGAGGTTCTGTTGTGAGCTTTGCCCGCGGGGCTGCAAACTCAGGCCCGGTCAGCGTGCATTTTGCTATGTTCGAAAGGCGGACGATCAGGGCATGGTGCTGGACACCTATGGACGCTCATCCGGATTTTGCATCGATCCCATCGAAAAGAAGCCGCTCTTTCACTTTCATCCGGGATCAAGAGTCCTCTCATTTGGAACGGCGGGATGCAACTTAGGGTGCAGGTTTTGTCAGAACTGGGAAATCTCGAAGGCGCGATACGATGGCTCTCTGCACACTCGCGCATCACCGGAGGATATCGCCGCAAGCGCATCGTCGAGGCAATGCCGAAGTGTCGCATTTACCTACAACGACCCGGTGATTTTCGCCGAGTATGCCATCGACACGGCGCGAGCATGTCGGGAGGTCGGAATCGACACCATCGCCGTGACGGCCGGCTATATCGCACCGGAAGCTCGTGAGGACTTCTTCGCAGTGATGAGCGCGACCAATATCGACCTCAAAGCTTTCAACGATGAGTTCTATCGGAAGTGGTGCCTAGCTCGGCTCGCTCCGGTTCTCGAGACCCTTGAATTCGTCGCTCGAGAAACCGACGCTTGGCTGGAGGTGACGACGCTCTTGATTCCCGGCGTCAATGACTCCGACCGGGAAATTGCCGAGCAGTCGGCGTGGATGGTAGAGCATCTCGGCGAACAAACTCCTCTACATCTCACGGCCTTTCACCCCGACTACAAGATGAGAGAGGCCTCTCCCACGCCGGCTTCCGTCTTGCACCGTGCCCGCGAAGTCGCGATCTCCAGCGGGCTGCGGAACGTCTACACGGGTAATATTCGAGATCCTCGCGGCAGCAGTACCTACTGTTCGCATTGCGATGCGCTGCTGATCGAGCGCCGGGGGTATTCCGTCACGGCTTCCGGTGTATCGAAGTGGCGTTGTGTAGACTGCGGCGCGAAGGTTCCCGGCGTCTTTGCATGATTCGGCACTTCGC
>JALUUK010000116.1 GCA_027021395.1 Acidobacteriota bacterium | reverse complement strand
GGTGAGCGCGTCGTGTTCTTCCGGGGTTTCCAGCGGAGTCACGCGCACCCAACTCTCGATGAGATGGCGCGCGACTTGGCTCAACTCGGCCGAATCGCTCTCGAGTTGTCTCGTCGCTTGTTGCCGCGACGACGTGCGATCGACCGAGCCGAAGACGAGCAGCGGCAGCAGGCCGGCTAGCGTCAACACCAGGGCGACTTGAACCCGGAAATGCGTCGTGAGCATGAGCAAGCCGCGTTGGACCTGCTGAAGGGTCGAGACGGGGGACGAGAGGATCGAGCGCAGTGCGACAGCCAAGGCCGCCAATGCTCCGATGGCGAACATCCAGCCCAGCGGTACGGCGATCCATTCGAGCAAAGCGGGCTCGAGCACGACGGCGACGGCGCTGCCGGCATCCGTCGGGAAGACCAAGCCGCGCGCACTACGGCCTTCTACGACGAGATCCTTCCACTCGGCTTCTTTCGGTACGACGTGTGGGGGCGCAGGTCCGGCATCGAAGTCGGACCAAAGAAGATTGCCCCCTTCGTCGAAAAAACTCAGTCGGGGTTCGAGCGCCGCCGGTTCCAACGAGAGCGCGGCAGGGGTGAAGGCTTGTGCTCCACGCAGAGGATCGCGCCGATTGAGTGAGGGAAGGTTGAAGGGTTCGTCCAGAACGGCCACGACCCAACTGCCTCCTTCCGGGCGCCGCACCTCCGCCGAGATGATGTGCACGGGGTCGTAGACGAGCATCACCATGCGCTGCGTGGCTTCGATGACTTCGCGTCGGTAGAGACCTGTTGCCTCGTCGGGAAGCGTCGTGCCGGCGACGAGTTCGCCGGCGATCGAAATCGGTGGCACGCCCGTGAGAAAAGCGTCGAGCAGGCGGCCGTCTCGATCCCATTTGAAAATGGCGCACCGTAGTCCCAAGCGGCCGAGCGGTGAGTTCCACCAGAGATCGATGGCATCGCGATCGGGGGTGAGCTTCGCGCTCTCTACGAGTGGAACGGCCATCTGCAAGGTCTCGTCGATGGCGCGCTGCCAAATCTGAACCCGTTCGGCGGATTCAGGTAGGACCGAACGCATCACGCGTCGTTCGGCGGCATCGACGAGTGCTGCGGCATGAGTCGCCCCGGCGAGTACACCGGCGAGCACGCCGGTGACGATGAAGACGCTGCCCCTCTTCGGTTTCCACGCGCGCCCGAGCAGCATCAATCCGATCCAAGCCGGTGTCACGAAGACCAGGGCGACGGCGATGCGCAACCGTAGGTCTTCCGCCGGAAGCACCAATTCTCCGGGAGACAGCCCGGATTCCAAAGTCAAGAGATGGGAAAGAACGAGTCCGACCACCGTCAATATCGCACCGCAGGACGCCAGGACGGCGCGCCAGAGCTTGCTCTTGGAAACCGGCATCAAAGCAGCCAGCGCGAGCAGGGCGAGCGCGGTCAGTGCGGCATCCCAAGGGGTCGCGACGAGGCGCCCGAACGGTCCGACCGGACCGCCGGGAATCAGCGCCTGCATCACGCCGCCATCGTGCAGCGCTCCTGAGAAGAGGCGAGGGACCGGGATGAAGAGCAAGGCCCGCGCGGCGAGAATCTCGAGCAGCAGCGGCCCCTTTCCCGTGATGGCCAAGACGCAAAGTGTCAGAGCAAGAATGATTGCCACGATCGTACGTCTGAGATCACGAATCGCGTCCCGCTGTTCCTCTTGAGGGAGAATGCCGTAGGAAACGCGAGCGACGAGCCAACGCTCATCGACCATCAACGTGTCGAGCGACCAGAAGGCCCGCTGTCCGAGAGCCTCACCCGGGCCCACCTCGCGACGTTCGGAGATCGGCGGCCTCAAGCCCGCGCCGCTTGCTTCCCAACTCACACGGCCGACGAGACCGCTGCCCATCGTCACGCCGATCGGTCCGCGCTCCTCTTCGGGGAAAAGAGGGACTTCCGCCACGAGCAAACGCTGTGGATCCCCTTCGAGATAGCGTCCGTAGAGCAAACGCATCGACAAACCGCGGCGAAGGACGATGACGCCGGGACCGACGGCCGCTCGGTCGAGGAAGACATCGAGTTCTTCGAGGTCCATCGGTGTGGTCCACCCCGCCCACGCCTCGGCTTTTCCGTCTGCGGCGCGGATCAAAGCCAAACCGGATCCTTGGTCGAGCCGTCGGCGGCGCTCTTCGAGTTCGGGAAATCCTCCGCCCTGTTCCGGCCAAGCCGTGACCGTGGCATCGAGCACGTTGAGCCATTGGGCCCAGCGGGTCTGGACGTTGCGCATGCCGAGGCCGAGAACTTCGTCGGGGGAGGGGAGAGGACGCAACTCGAGCCAAGAGGCCATGCCGACCAAGCAGGCGAGCAGGAGTGCCCATCCCGACCAGCGGCCGGCCTTTTCGCGCAGCAGCAGGGCCAAGATCGCCCAGACGATGCAAGTCAGACCCGCGGCGACGGCGGCCATGCGGGGCGGAAGAAGTCCGAGTCCGCCGGCGATCAAGCCGACGGCGAGGAGGAGTCCACGTGGGGAGAGGGCGAGGCGACGCTGCATCCCCCATTAAAGCACGCGGCCCGCCGGGGGTGGGCGGGCCTACGATGCCAAGAGTCGGTGCAGAGGATGAAGGGCCGAAATCCTATCTTTCTGTCTTTGTCTCCATAAGGGGCGAAGTGTCTGGCAAATAGGGCCCCGACAAGGGGTCGGCCGGTCACCGGGGGGGCCTCTCAGAGGCCCTGGCATCGGGCTGGGCGCTGCAACGGTTTGTGTGGCAGCAACGGGGGGGCCGGCTTTCCGTCCTTCCCCTTGTCGGGTCTTTCCGCCTTCGCACCCAGAACTAAAGCAAGCGCTGTGCCAGATTGGAACAAGATCATGGAACGGCGAAAACACAAGGAATCGAACGAATACGGAGATGATTGCCGAGCTATGCCGGCGGTGTTTCTTGTGGCAGAGTGCGTCGGCGTTGCACGATGCAACAGTGCGCCGGTACTCTCCCGAGCGTGCAACACCAAGACAGCTGCCTGGAATCGAAGAGCGGGTCGCCGCGGGGCGGAGCCCGGCTCGCGGCTATCGGAATTCTGCTCAGCCGAGTGGCAGGCATGTTGCGCGAGATCGTCTTCGCTCACTTCTTCGGCGTCGGTGCCCATGCCGACGTTTTTCGCGCGGCTTTGCGGGCACCCAACGTCCTGCAGAATCTGCTCGGCGAGGGCACGCTCAGCGCGGCGTTCATTCCCATCTACTCGGCGATGCGCAGCGAGGGGCGGGACGAGCAGGCGCGCCGTTTTGCAGGCGCCGTTTTCGGCTTGATGCTCGTCGTCGTTCTCGCCGTGGCGGGACTCGGGGTCCTGCTGGCTCGGCCGATCGTGATGGCCTTCGCCCCGGGTTTTGCCGCCGACGCCTCCGCCGTCGCGACGGGCGAACTCTCCGTCGATCGCTTCGAAGCGACGGTCAGAGCGGTGCGCATCGTCTTTCCGATGACTGCGATTCTCGTGCTTTCAGCGTGGGCGCTAGGAGTGCTCAACTCGCATCGGCGTTTTTTCGTCTCTTACGCCGCGCCGGTGGCCTGGAATGCGGCCATCGTCGCGAGCCTCGTGGGCGCAGCCGAGTGGTGGCTCGTCGACGATGCTCCGTATCGCCTCTCGCGTCTTCTGACCGCGGTCTTTGCCGGGGCGCTGGCCGGCGCCGTCATGCAGTTTGCGATTCAGTGGCCCTCGGCCTTGCGCTGCCTCGGCGGCCTGCGCTTGTCTTTTTCCCCGGCCGCTCCCGGCGTGCGAGATGCGCTGCGGAGATTCGGTCCCGCCTTGATGGGGCGAGGCGTG
>JALUUK010000115.1 GCA_027021395.1 Acidobacteriota bacterium | reverse complement strand
GGAAGGGCAGGGGATCATCGAGCGTGGGGGAGTGGCTTTCGGCGGTGGCGGTGGCGCCGGGTCGGGCCGAGGCGGTTTTTCGCGGGTAGACTGCGCAGCCACGCCATGGGAAATGTCGTTGAGGAGGAGACGAGGCATGTCGGAATCCGCCGCACCTGAAGCCGGTTTCATTCAACGCGCGCTCGCTGCGGTCGAGCGAGTGGGCAATAGGCTCCCCGACCCAGCGGTCCTCTTCGTGGCCCTGTTGGTCGTCGTCTGGGTGCTTTCGTGGGTTTTATCGTTCTTCGACCACGGCGTCACGGATCCACGAAACGGGCAGCCGTTGGTCATCGTCAACCAACTTTCCGGCCCAGCGGTCGCGGAGTTCTTTTCGGCGCTGGTCACCAATTTCTCGCATTTCCATCCGATCGGGGTCGTGTTGGTGACGATGCTCGGCATCGGCGTGGCCGAGCATTCCGGCTTCATCAATTCGGGGCTACGGGCCATGATGGCAGTGACGGCCAAGTGGCTGCTGACTCCGATGATCATCCTGGTGGGGATCATCAGCCACACGGCGGCGGATGCCGGCTATGTTCTGGTGATTCCGCTCGGAGGCGTCATCTTCTACGCCGCCGGCCGACATCCTCTCGCCGGGATCGCCGCCGCGTTCGCCGGAGTTTCCGGGGGCTTTTCGGCAAACTTCATACCCTCGGCCATCGACCCGATGTTGCAGGGAATTTCTCAAGCGGGTGCGCAGATCATGGATCCGAAGATCGTGCTCAACCCGCTGAACAACTTCTTCTTCACGGCTTCTTCCTCCGTGTTGATCATCGCGCTTGGCTGGCTCCTTACGGACAAGGTCGTCGAACCGCGTTTGCAGAGCAGCAAAGTCGACGACGACCTGCAAGATCTCCCAACGATGGAGCCTCTCGGAGAGAACGAGCGTCGTGGGTTGCGTGCGGCGCTGTTTTCCATGCTGGTGGCGATCGTCGTCATCGTCATCGCGGCTTGGCCGGAGACCTCTGCTTGGCGAGGAGAGAACGGTTCGCTGACGGAGTTGGGCGCTCCGATGATGGCGTCGATCGTGGCGCTGATTTTCGTCCTGTTCTTCCTTCCGGGGGTCGTCTATGGGATCAGGGCGGGCACCATCAAGAGATCGAAAGACATCATCGAGGGAATGACCAAAGCCATGCACAGCATGGCCTACTACATGGTCATCATGTTTTTCATCGCGCAGTTCATCTTCGCGTTCAAGCAATCGAACCTCGGTGTCTTGCTTGCGCTCAAGGGAGCCGCCGGCCTGCAGGCGCTCGGGCTGCCGGGAGCGTTCACGATCACCGGCATCATTTTCCTTACCGGAGGCGTGAACCTCTTCGTCGGTTCCGCTTCGGCCAAATGGGCGCTGTTGGCACCCATCTTCGTACCCATGCTCATGGAACTCGGCATCTCTCCCGACCTCGCGCAGGCAGCCTATCGTGTCGGTGACTCGACGACGAACATCATCACACCGCTGATGCCGTACTTTCCGTTGGTCGTGGTCTACTGTCAGCGCTACATCAAGAGTACCGGCATCGGAACCGTCACGGCCATGATGCTGCCGTATTCGCTGGTCTTTCTCGTCGCTTGGACCTTGTACCTGTTGGCCTATTGGGTGATCGGCCTTCCCTTGGGACTGCAGTCGAGCTACACCTACCCTTGATGGGAGGGGGCGGCTCGCAAGGAGAGAGGCAACGCCGCAGCGTCAAGGCGAGCTGCAGATGATCGCTTCGGCTGCCGGATCCGCGCAATAGCGCTCGAACTCCTCATTGAACGAGATCGTCGCTTCGCCGATCTTGCCGCTCCTATCGCGTCCGCGGGCGGATACCGAGAGGTCGGAACCGGGATAGCGACGTACGGCCCGCACGAGCTTTCCATCTTCGAAGACGAAGCGTTCGATCAATCGTAGATCCGTCGGCGGTGGCAGCATGTCTTCGTCTCCGAAAAGTCGCGGGCCGGCCCCCCATTCCTCGTCGGCGATCAGGGCTACGATATCGCCCCTTTCGAGTGCGATCAGGCCGCTTTCGACGACCTCGCGCCAGCGGAAGCGGACCGCGGCCTCGTCCGGACCGATGAGAACGGCATGGTCTGCTTCCGTTCCCGAAGGATCGCGGTAGACGTGAAAGGCCATCTGATCCCCGTAGCGATAGTTCGAGACGATCGCAAGCGTCAGCGAAGGATTCCACTGTAGAGAGAGCTGCTCGAGGGTGGGAGAGCTATCGCACTCATCCGTCACGACGGCGGCGATGCGCCAACGATTGTCGAAGGTCGCAACGCCGTTGCTGCGTTCGACGATCGGCAAGGTGCGCACACCGACATCCGGTGGGCTGCGATCATCGTCGGCGCGCTTTTCGCTCAGTTCCATCACACCGAGAAACGCGTCTTGCAATTCACCGAGCGTGCGTACGACGCGCGGCGGCCGATGACTCGGCCCGAGGAGGAGGGCATCGGCGTAGCCGGGGCCGTTGGCCCAGTATGGCTCGGTGGAATCTTCAAAGCTTCCATCGCCGCGGCCTCTCATGACGCGGAAGCGGGGACCGTCGAGCAGGTCGATCAGCCCATCCCGGTCCAAATCGACGGTGTGCGTAGGGTTCCATGGTCCCCCTTTCCACACCGATACCAACGGCGGGCCTCCGGTCCAGATCAGGGTTTCAAGTTGCCGTTCGCTCGGGCCGATCCGAGTCGAGATCACGAGTTCGTCGAGGCCGTTGCCGTCTAGATCAGCCGACAGCTGGGGAGAGATGGTTCTCCCTTCGGCTTCCTCCCACAGCGGGAGCGTTTCGTCGAATCTGAGCGATATCAGCCGTTCCCGGAGGATTTCCTGGAGGGGGTCATCAAAGTCGGTAAATCTCACGAGATCCTTCGCACCGCCTCCTTCGAAGTCCGCAGCGTGCATCGAGAGATAGGGCTTTCCGCCGAAAGCCTTCGAGTCAGTCGGAGTCCATGTCCGCCCTTCGATTCGGAAGAGCTCGAGTTCTCCCTTCGCCGCGAAAGTGTAGACCGCGAGGTCGTGGTCTCCATCACCATCGAAATCCCCGAAGACGGAGGAACGGATTTCTCCGCCCATGTCGTGATCGATCCAGGGTGCGAAGCTTCCGTCTCCGATTCCGTATCCGATGCTGAAGATGCGGTTCCGCGTCATGGCTCCGCCGACGAGTAGATCGAGGTTCCCGTCGCGATCGATGTCGAGCAGGGTGATCTTGCTGAAGTCAGCGGGCCCCGGGGAGTCGATCACGCGCGCTTCGGCGAATCGACGTCCTCCCTCGCCTAGGTAAATGTCAACGACGTCTTCGCCACGCCATAGACCGCTAGGAAACGAAATGAGGTCTGCGGTCCCGTCACCGTTGATGTCCCCGCCAAAGAGCTTTCCCGCGCGCGCCACCCGTTGGTAGGTGAAACCGTCGTCGAACGAGCCGTCGCGTTTTCCTTTGTGCACGACGAAGCCTTCGTGGCGCGAGTCGTACAACACCAAGTCCGGCCGGTCGTCGTCGTCGGCATGCACGAGGCCCACGAGGACGAGGAAACCGTGGATCCTCGTCCCATCACTTGGAGGATCCGCCTGTTGATTCGCTAGGACGCGATAGGCCCAAGTCTCGCGGCTTCCCATTCCGGCAACGATATCGTCGTCACCGTCCATATCCATGTCCAGGATGTGGTGAGGTGCCCAGCGGTAGGGAAGATCTCGTTCCCATACGACTTCGATCGCGCTGCCGTTCCTGCGCCCTAGCCAGTAGACGTAGGGCATGTTCGCAGGTCCGATTTCG